>CANRGI010000084.1 GCA_947630095.1 uncultured Bacilli bacterium | reverse complement strand
ATAAAATATTAGGTAGTCCTTATGAAGTTAATACTAAATGGGTGATATATTATGAATAAAAAAGGACAGTCTCTTTTAATATTTATAATAATGTTGCCTTTAGTACTTATATTTTTTGCTTATATAATAGATGTAGGGGTTATGTATAATGCTAAAATAAAGGGGAAGAATTTACTTAAATATGCTTTAGAAGAGGAAATAGATATTAAAGATTATTTTAAAATAAACGATATAGAAATAGAAACGATAAGAAAAGACTACGAAAATAGTCAAGAATGTGTTATAATTAGTTATAAGATAGATAGTATATTTGGTAATCTAGTGGGGTATAGTGAATACAGTGTAGAAATAAATAGTTGTGAATAGAAAGGAAAAAGGAAATAATGGCTAGTCTTGGAAAAACAATGTGTATTTATGGGGCTAAAGGTGGTATAGGAAAAAGTACTCTTTTACTTAATATGGGTGGAGTAAGTGCTAGTTTAGGGTATAAAACATTACTACTTGATTTTGATATGCATACAGGTGTATTAGGTATGATGGTAAATAGTAATATAAAAGAAACTGTTTATCATATAACTGACGATATTGTTAATAATAGATTTAAAGATACTAAAAGTTACATATATAAATACAGTGACAATTTAAGTATTTTACCTGCACCAAAAGACCCAAGACAAGGTAATAAAATAAATGCTAGGTATTTACCTCTTATAATAGAAAAAGTTAAAAATGAATATGATATTATATTAATAGATACATCTAGTAAGATGGACGAAGTTAGTATAGTTACATTAGATAGTGTAGATAAAATATTATTTGTAATAGATAATGATGTATTTACTTTAAAAAATACTAGAAGTATATTAAATATATTTAATGACTCAGATATAAAAAATTATAAAGTATTACTTAATATGAGTATAGATTTTAAAACTAAGTATTTTAGTTTAAGTGATATAAAGAAGATAATAGGTGCGAATGTGGATTATATGATTAGTAAAGATTTATTTATTAAAGATATATCTTCATATTATTATGAAAGTAAGATACCTTCTACTATTAAACATTTTAATAGAAAATATAGGGAAGACTATAATACAATGAAAATGATTATAGATATGTTAATGGAGGGGGATACAAATGAAGAAGAATAGTTTATTAGATGTATTTGAAATAGAAAATAAAAAACACGTTAATGTACCTTTAAGTGATTATGAAATATTTAAAGATAAAGTATTATTAGACGAACTTAGAACTAAAATAATAGAAAATTTATTAGATACTGAAATACCTAAAGATGCAAGTTTAAATGAATATATGGAAGACGAGATAGAAAGGGCTATTGAAGGGTATGACTTAACTAATTTAGAAAGAAATCATATATATCATTTAATAGATAATGAAATAAATGGGTATGGACCTTTAACTGAATTATTAGAAGATAAAAATATAACAGAAATAATGGTAAATGGACCAGATGAAATATATATAGAAATAGATGGTGGAATAATAAAAGACGAAAGTGTATCATTTATAAATTCGGAACATATAATAAGAACTATTCAAAGAATGATACAACCATTAGGTAGGACAATAGATGCGACTAGTCCTATGGTAGATAGTAGGCTTAAAGATGGTTCTCGTATTAATGCTATTATACCTCCTCTTAGTTTAAAAGGACCTGTTATAACTATAAGAAAGTTTAAGAAAAGTGTAGGAGAGATAGACGATTTATTACGTATTGGTACTATGACACCTTATATGGCTAGGTTTTTAGAAGCGTGTGTAAGAGGAAGACTTAATATGATAATATGTGGTGGTACTGGTAGTGGAAAGACAACTCTTTTAAATATATTAAGTAGTTTTATAAGTGAACACGAGAGAATAGTTACTATAGAAGATGCTGCAGAGTTAAGGCTTAAACAAGAGCACGTTATACCTCTTGAAACTAGAGTAGTAAATTATGATAATGCTGGAGAAGTAACTATAAGAGATTTAGTAATAAATGCTTTACGTATGAGACCTGATAGAATTATAGTAGGTGAAGTGCGTGGGAAAGAAGCGTTTGATATGTTACAGGCTATGAATACAGGGCATGATGGAAGTCTTACTACAATGCACGCGAATGGGGGAGTAGATGCTTTAAATAGACTTGAAACTATGGTACTTATGAGTGGACTTGATATTCCTATTAAAGCAATAAGAGAATATATATATAATGCAATAGATTTAGTTATAAATATAGAGAGACTTAGTGATGGAAGAAGAAAGGTTGTAAGTATAAGTGAATTAGAAGAAATTAAAGATGGTTCAATAATATTAAAAGATATATTTGTATTTAAACAAGATGGAATAACACCTAAGGGGGCTGTAAATGGGGAATTTATTAGATATGATTTTGTACCTAAAGTATTAGAAAAACTTAAGGGTAAAGGTATTACAGATATAGATTATATTTTTGAAAAACAAACAAAGAGAGGTGCTAAAAATGGAACAAGGCGTAATAGTTGAAGTTTTAGTTGTTCAAATTATAGTAATTATTTTATTAATTACAGTTATTATATGTCTTATTAATGCTAGACATAATATATCTCTTGAACGCAAATTTCAAAAATACACTGTTCCAAGATTAGTAGTAAATGAAAGTAGTATATTTGATAATTTATTTAGAAAATTAAATAAATTAATTAAAAATGTAAGTAAAATACTTAATAAAAGTGCTTTTTTAAAAAGATATGCTAAAAATTATGATAAACATATAGCATATGAAGAAATAAGTAAAAAAGAGGGTATGGACTATGTAAGTGTTAAATTTATATTAGGTATAAGTACATCAGTATTATTTATACTTACTTGTATGTTTCAATATGTAAATATTTCTTTAGTAGGTATATTAATAAGTTTTTTAATAGGTTTCTTTATAGTAGATATATTCTTAAAAATAGAATACAATAAAAGAAGAAAACAAATTAGTGAAGACTTATTAAAAGCAATAATAATTATGAATAATTCTTTTAAAAGTGGTATGTCAATAATGCAAGCAATAGAAATAGTTAAAAATGAATTAGATGGGGCTATAGGAGATGAATTTAAAAAAATATATTTAGATTTATCTTATGGTTTAACAATAGAAACTGTATTTGATAGATTTTATAAAAGAGTAGAGATAGAAGAAGCAAAGTTTATTACAACATCATTAACATTACTTAATAAAACAGGAGGTAATATAGTTAAAGTATTTAAAAGTATAGAAAGAGAATTTTTTGATAAAAAGAAACTTAATGACGAATTAAAGACTACTACTGCTTCTAGTAATTTTGTATATAAAGTATTACTTTCAATACCTTTTATAGTATGTTTTATGATTATAGTATTAAATCCTAGTTATTTTAACCCTTTATTTAAAACTAAACTTGGTATATTAGTATTATTACTTATCAGTATGTTATATATTATGTATGTACTTATAATAAAGAGAATAATGAGGATAGATGTATGAATAATAGATTTATAGAGAAAATTTATACTAAAAAAAGTATAGAGAGAATAAAAAAGAAAACTACATTATTAGGTTCATTTAGTAAAGTTGATCCAATAGATTTTATGAATACTAGATTAGTTGTAAGTTTGGCTATTTTCTTTATTACTTTATTATTTAGTTAATATTCTTATATAGTTAGTCCTAAAATAACATTAATATTTTATATAGGTAGTGAATATGTACTACTAGATAATAAAATTAAAAAAAGATGTATTAAATTAGAGTATGAAGCATTATTCTTTTTTGAAGTATTAACTCTTTCTTTAGAAACAGGAAGGAATTTAAAAGGGGCTTTAGAACTTACTGTAAGAAATATAGATAGTGAATTAAGTCGTGAATTTGGGGTTACACTAGATGCGACTAATTATGGTAAAACTTTAACTGAAGCATTAACTGATATGAAGAAAAGAATACCTAGTGAAACTATAAATAATGTAATATTAAATATAACACACTCGAGTGTATTTGGTAGTGAAGTAGTAGAAACATTATATAATCAAGTAGATTATTTAAGAGAAAGAAAGTTATTCGAGGCTAAAGCAATAATAGCAAAGATGCCTATAAAGATAAGTATTATTTCAGTTTTATTCTTTATTCCTATAATACTACTATTAATTTTAAGTCCTGTATTAATCAATTTAATAATGTAAGTCGAAACTAATGTTTCGATTTTTTAAAAAGAGTTGAAAATATTGTACAAATTTGATATAATATATGCTTATAAAGGGGTAGTGTATGAATAGAAATGAAGAAATATTATTTAATGATAGTTATGTAATGTTAGGTAATAAAGAGAATTTTGATAAGATACTAGGGTATATTTTAAAAAGTAGTGAACTCGTAAATACTACTATAAATAATGTTACTAATAAAAGAAGTAATTTAATGAAATTATATATTAAAGAAAGAAAAGATAGCTATTATTTTTCAGGAATATATGTAGTTGGAAATGATAATAGGTCTATGGATGGGGTATTAAGAATACTTAAAAATAAAGTAATATTAAATTATAAAGTATTAAGTAAAAATAAAATATATTCTATTAGTGATATTTATACTAAAGGTAAAAGATATAGTGTTAATTTAAGTAATAATGTATGTGTAAGAGAGAAATGTGAAGAAGTAAGTGTAGAAGAATTTAGAGAAAATGCTATAATGGCTTTAAAAAGGGGGAAATGGAGTTAATGATATATAGTAAAGTATATCCATTTAGTAATGAGAATTTAAGTAGTTATAGAGAGTTATATAATTTTGACGGGGCAAAAGTAGTTAGTGTATTAGGTAGTGGAGACCAATATTTTGCTAGTAAATTATATGGAAGTAAGGAAGAAGTTTTATTTGATAATAATGCTACTACTATTTATCACTTTATACTTAAATTTTATTCTATAAGAGTATTAAGTTATAATGAATTTATAAATTATTTTGTAAAATACAGATTAAATTATACTAATAGTTATGTTAAAGTTAGAAAGTATTTACCTAATGAAGTTAAGAATTATTTTGATAATTTTTATAAAATAAAAAAGAAATTTAGCGATATACTTTTAACTAGAACTATAGTAAATGATAAAGATTTAATGAGTGATAGAATAATACCTTATTTGAGTGAAGAAAATTATTATAAATTACAAAATATATTAAATAATAGTGAATTACCTAAAATGTATATTAGTGATTTATTAGAAATTAAAAATAAAATAAATAGTAAATATGATATAATGCTTTTATCAAATATATATATGTATTTAAATATAAATGCTAAAGAATATAAAGAGTTTTTAAGTAACTTTAAAAATATTCTTAATAATAATGCAGTAATACAAGCAAATTATTCTTGGGATAATAGGGTATGTGAATTTAGAGAAAATAATTACATTATAAATGAAGTAGATGGGGCTAATTTATTTACTAGTAAAAATAGTGTTTTAAGTTTAAAAATATAAAATATTTTTTCCTTGAAAAAAAGTATTATACGTGATAATATAAAAGTGTAAAAACAAGGAATTTATGATTATAAATAAGGGTGGTACCGTGGCTTTTATTCCTTAGTACTATTCTTTTATTTTTGTTAAAGGAGGAGAAATGAAAAATAAAGCAATAACTGGAAGAGATGTAGACTTTGCTAAGTGGTATACAGATGTAGTAGAACAAGCACATTTGGCTAGGTATTCAAGTGT
>CANRGI010000083.1 GCA_947630095.1 uncultured Bacilli bacterium | reverse complement strand
AATTTGTCTGCTAGTTCTAAAAGAATTTACGTGCTAAAGCACGTGGCCTGTTACCTATGGTTTAACATAGTCAATTAGATGTATTAGCCTCTCTAAAGAAATTAACTATATCATTATTATAATAAGCAAGTATTCCATCAGGAAGTAATAATGTTCTTTCTATTCCTAAATCTTCTACAAATTCTACATTATGTGATACCACTATTAAAGTGCCTTTAAAACTTTTAAATACTTCACTTATAATCTTTCTAGTTAAAGGGTCTAAATGATTAGTAGGTTCGTCTAATAATAGTAAATTAGATTTACTAATAGATAACTTTGCTAAAGAAAGTCTTGCTTTTTCTCCTGGGGATAAAACACTAACCTTTTTATTAACATCTTCATTAAAAAATAAAAATTTAGATAAAATACTTCTTAATTCTCTTTGTGAATAATTATCATTTTTCATATTTTCTAATATAGTTTTACTATTATCTAATAGTTCTAACTCCTGTGCATAATACCCTACTTTAGTGTTATTTCCTAATTTAATTTCTCCCTTATCAGGTTTAAGTATACCTGCTATTAACTTAAGTAAAGTGCTTTTACCTACTCCATTATTACCTACTACTAAAAACTTTTCTCCTAACCTTACTTCAAAATTTAAGTTATCTATTATCTCTTCCCCTTCTTTATATTTAAAACATAAATTACTTATTTTAAGAGGCACACTAGAACTCTTTTTATCTATATCCATATTTATATTAACTTTCTTATCTTCTTTTATAATTTGTATTTTATTTTTTAATAACTTCTCTAATTTCTTTTCTCTATCCTGTGCCATTTTCTTCCTTTTACCAGAAGAATTAGAGTATTTATTTATTATATTTCTTAATTTAATTTCTTCTCTTTCTTGAATACTTGCTTCTCTTATAAGCATTTCTTCTTTTATATTCTTAACTTTAATAAACTTAGAATACGCCCCGTCATATAACTCTATACTTTTAACTCTTTTATCTATAAATAATGTTTTATTAGTTACTTTATCTAAAAAGTCTGTATCGTGTGATATAACTAATACACTACCTTTATAACTCTTTAAATAACTTATTACATAATCTCTTGATTTTTCGTCTAAATGATTAGTAGGTTCATCTAATAATATAATTTCTGGCATAGAATAAAGTAACTTTATAAAGGCTACTTTAGACTTTTGCCCTCCTGATATTTCTTTTAATTTCTTATATAAAATTTCTTCCCCTAAGTTAATACCATCTATTAATCTTAAAAGAGTATTTTCAGCATTATAAGCATCATAATAATTTAATTTATTTTCTATCTTTTCTATTTTTTTATAAATAGATTTACTATCAGGTTCACTTGCTAATTCACTATATAATTTATTTAATTCTTTATTTAACTTATCTATTGGTCTTGCTTTAATTAAATAATCAAATACTAAAGTATTCATATCTTTTTCTTCTTCACTTATAACCTGTGGTAACCAACCTACTCTTTTTTCTCCTTTAATAATCTTACCAGTATCTGCTTCTATCATACCCATTATTAATTTAAATAAAGTAGTTTTACCAGCCCCATTTACTCCAACTATACCTACTTTTTCATTATCAGGTATTATTAAATTAACATTTTGAAATAAAGTTTCTACTCCATAAGACATAGTTAGATTTTTAAGTTCCATATTATCACTCCGTATATTTCTTTTTAATTGTAAGTAAACTAAATAATATTACTAAAACTATAGTTATTAAAAAACGTATTATATATTGATTTAATATAAATTCTCCTATATTCTCTATTTCTAAAGGCATTATTATTAAAAATATAAAAGCATCTACTACTAAAGATAATAAAATAGTTAAATAAATAGATATTACTTTAGGAACATACTTTATAGAAAATACATAAAAGAATATATTAACTAACTCTCCTACACTAAAAGCAAGTAATGAAGATACTATTAATTTAATAGAAGGATTAAGTAATTCTACACTACTATTTATAATAAATTTATTCATAACTATACTTAATATATAAAATAATATTTGTAATATAAAAGCATATAATACACTTTTTAATGCTTCTTTATATCCATATTTATATGTAATAAGTAAAACACATAGAAAAGTAAAAGGATATACTATTATACTACTAGAAAACATAAACCCAAATATGCTTATTTCTCTAACTCTTATTAAATTAGAAAATACTAGTAATACACAAAGTAAACTAGTTAAAAATATATTTTTATTCTTTATCATTTTAATCTACTCTCTCCTGTTTTATAATCTATTTCTATTCCATCTTGAACATTATAGACAAAAACATTAAAACTTATTCCTTCTCCACTATCTTCTACTGACCAACCTTCCATTTGTACTCCACTAGATAGTAAATTATCTTCTTTATATATAGGTGTTACCCTGTAAAGTACATGATTACCTGTTTCTTTAATATAATCAGCAACTTCATTTTCAAATTCTAACATACCTTCAGTATTCATTTGTCTAGTACAAGTAATTAAATTTTTAGTATTAGCATTTTCTCCAGTTAATTGATAACCTATTAAATGACATCTATTATATAAATATTTCCCATCTACATTATCGTATTTAATAGTATGCCAACCTGTTGGTTTAACACTACCTATAGACCCTCTTTCTTCTGTAGGCATTAAGTCTTTCCCTATATTTGCTATTGCAGTACCACATCTACCTAAATAATCTAAATCACTATAACTTTCATAAGAACTACTACTATAATCACTTTCGTCAAAATCAGGCTTATTATCATTTATAATAACATAATTCTTTCCATCATATTCTGGTATATTATCTAGTGTATAAGAGTAATTATTCCCTGTTAAATATGCTAAAGTACTACTTATTTCATTATGATATACACCTACTATTACTAAAAATACTAATAATACTAAACTTTTTAATTTCTTTTTACTCATTACTTCTACTCCTAATTATAATTATACATTATTATTTAATATTTTTCTATTTTTTTTAGACCATTTTCAGTTAAAACATATAATGTATCTATTACTTCATTAATATATTTTCTATCGTGAGATACACTTATAATAGTCCCTTTAAAATCTTTTAATACTTTTCTAATAACAGGGTTAGATAAAGGACTAACATTTCTTGTAGGCTCGTCTAATATTAATATATTGCATTTATCTAATACTAATTTAGTAAGAAATATTTTTGCCTTACTGCCATTACTTAAATTTTTTATTTTAGATACCATTTCTTCTCTTGTAAAATTCATATTGCCTAAATAAGCACGGGCTTTAGTTATATCTTCCTTATCTTTACTTTGAGTAATAAAATCTAATACATTATCGTAATTATCTAAAATATCTTCATATCTCTGAGGCATATATCCTATCTTTATATCTTTTCTATCCTTTAATTTTTCATAAATTATTTTTATAAGTGTGGACTTACCTACCCCATTTTTACCTATTATTGCAATATGAGTATTACCTATTACATTTAATTCTATATTTTTAGAAAGTACTTTGTTATCTATCTTAAGTTCATTAATATTTAAATTTAATATAATTTTATTTTTAGGTATAATAACTTCTTCAAAAAAGAAATTTATACTTTCTTCTACATCAGGTATTTCTGTTAATGTTAAATTATTTAATTTTCTTTCTTGTGATTTTAATGAGTGCATTTTCTTTTTTAAAAGTCTTGCCCCGTGAGGGTCACTTCTTGATATAGTATTTTGTTGATATTCTACTTTATCCATAACTTTTCTTAATTTCTCTTGTTGTTTATTAAATTCTCTTCTCTCATACCTTGCTTCTTGAGTTTCTTTATCTATTTTCCTTAATCTATTTTCCACATAAGCATCATAATTTGTTTTTATTAAAGTATATTTGCATTCAGTTTTTTTCTTTATTTGTTCTAAATGTAATATCATATTTGCAGTTTTAGAAAGTAACACTTCGTCGTGTGATACATACATAATGGGTTTATCTATACTAATAATAAAATTTTCTAACCATTTTAATGTATCTATATCTAAATCATTTGTAGGCTCGTCTAAAAGCAATATATTATGTTCATTTATTAGTAATTTTAATAACCCTACTTTAACTTTTTCTCCTCCTGATAAAGTATTAATAATTCTTTTTAAAATACTATCTTCTAAATCAATTTGTTTCATATATTTATATAAATTATTTACTTTCTTATAATAATCATTTTCATTTATAAATAAATAATCATATACACTTTTTATTAAATCTTTATTATTTATAGATTGTTCTAAATAACCTATACTATTACCTTTTAAATTAATAATCCCATTTGTTTCTGCATAAGTGCATACTCCCATTATTACTTTTAATAATGTAGATTTGCCATTGCCTTCTTCTCCTATAATAGCAAGTTTATCTCCTTTATTTAAAGTTAAAGACAAATCTTTTACCAAAAATCTGTCTTCAACAATAATACTTAAATTTTTTACTTCAAGCATAAACACCTCCTAGTAAAAAGAAGCATTTAAATACTTCTTATATTAATTGAATTAATTTGATAAAATGAACATAACAAAGAATACATAACACTTTTAGTTTCTATCCTCTTTCATTTTACATCACCAACTTTATTATACATAATATATTTTATTATTTCAATATTATACAAAATATTTTACTGTAAAAGTAGTCTCTCCATCATTAGACACCACTGATACTTTCCCATTATCATTTTCTATCACTTTTTTAGAAAGAGCAAGTCCTATACCAAAACTATTTTTACTCGTTGATATAAATCTATTAAATATTTTAGATATATCTTTTTTATCAATACTATCCCCTATATTCTTAATAGTTATCATTTTATATAATTTCCTATCTATTAATTCTATAGTAATATCTTTATTTTCATAAGAATGCTCACAAGCATTTTTTAATATATTAGTAATTGCTTCTATTTGCCATAGTTTATCACATACTATTCTTTCTTCTTTATCTATAATAGTATTTATTTTTATATTCTTTAAATCACATATTATAGATACATTTTCTATACTTTTATTAATTATCTCTTTTAAACTATTTTCTTTTCTATTAAATGTAATAGTATTAGTATCTAATTTAGATAACTTTAATAAATTAGTTACTAAATTATTTATATTATTTACTTCTCTCCTTATATTTCTTATTATATTTATTTTTTCTTCTAATTTTATATCATTATTTTCTAAATTATCTAACATAATTAATATACTAGTTAAAGGTGTCTTTATTTGATGTGATATATCTTCTAATGACATCTTTAATGATTTTTTATCATTTTTAGAAGTAATCGCATCTTCCTTAAGTAATATCATAGTTTTATATATTTCACTTCTTAATATAGATAATTCGTCTATTGATAAATGGTCAAAGCCTAATTCATAATTTCTATTATTAATTTTCTTTATTAACTCAGTTATCTCTAATATATTATCGCTCATTTTATTAGCATATTTATATATGATTAATAAAACTACTATTATAAACATAATTATTACTACTATATATGTACTAAAGTAAATATTTTTTATTTTACTATTTATACTTATCAAATTATCTATTTCTTTATCTAAACCATAATTAATAAGTACATCTTTGTATTCTTTATCACTACTCAAAAACTCCATTATTTCTGTTTTACTATACCCATCTTTTTCTAACATATAAAATATAGTATTTAATTTATTATTAT
>CANRGI010000082.1 GCA_947630095.1 uncultured Bacilli bacterium | reverse complement strand
ATATTTGGGCCAAATGCTTGATAAGAAGAAGTCATATTGTAACCAGAAGGGGGCATGTTAATCATATTTGGTTCAGTAAATCCTCCTCCTTGATAAGAACCATAATACATATCTCTATTCATAAAATCACCTAACTTTATAATATTATATGCTAAAAATATTAAAAATGTTATTCACAAAATCAAGAAAATATTGTACAATTAATGTGATTTGTAGGTGTAATTATGAGATTAAAACATATTAAAGGAAGCGAAGAAGTAGTAAATAAAAGTAAATGTGTAATACATAACCCAGAAGATTATAAAGGTAAATGGAGTAGTTTATTTGGTAATAAAAATAAAATATATTTAGAAATAGGTATGGGTAAAGGTTCTTTTTTACTTAATCTCGCTAGAGAAAATAAAAATATAAATTATATAGGTATAGAAAAGTATCCAAGTGTTTTACTAGGTGTTATTGAAACTATAGAAAAAGAAAATATAAATAATTTAAAAATAATATGTGTTGATGCTAGAAAAGTTAGTGATATATTTTATAAAGAAATAAGTAAAATTTATCTTAACTTTAGTGACCCGTGGCCTAAAAAGAGGCACGAGAAAAGAAGACTTACTAGTAGTGAATTTTTAAAAAGTTATAATAGTATATTTAAAGGATTAAAAGTAATAGAACAAAAAACTGATAATGACGAATTTTTTAAATATAGTTTAGAAATGTATAAAATAAATAAATATTTTGTAATAAAAAAGAATAATAATTATTTTGATAAAGTTAGAACTGAATATGAAGAAAAGTTTATACGTAAAGGTAAAAATATAAATTATGTAAAAGTTATAAAATTTTAATGTAAATCTAGTGTTAATTATTTTACTATAAAAAGACACTAGGAAAATTACTTGTTAAATGGTATAATTAATATAGAAGTGGGTGAATAAATGAAAAAAGTTATATTAATATTGTCTTTGTTTTTACTAGTAGGTTGTTCTAGTTCACTTACAAGTTCACTTACTATTGAAGATGCGATTAGTAATGTACTTATAAATGATAATAAGCATCAAAATACAAATGGAAGAGGATATAGATATTATAAACCTAGAGATTTTTCAGTAGTATCAGATAATGGATATAATCAAGTTTTACTTAATAATGGGAATATGTTTTATTTAAATGTAGATGTTAATGCTTACAATAATAAATTAAAAAATGAATATGTTGTAGACGAAAGTCTTTACTTTAGTCATAAATTTTCTTATAATGATATAGATGGATATGTAATGGTAAAAGAAAATGAAAATGGTTACTTTTATATAAAAATGTTATATAATTATAGTTATATAGAAGTAAGTGTAAAAGAAAGTGAGATAAAAAGGGCAATAATAGATAGTACTATATTACTTTCTTCAATTAAGTATAATGATAAAGTTATAGCAAGATTAATAGATAATGGCGATTTGGAAACTAGTGAGACTACTTTTCAAATAGATAAGCCTAAAAATGATAATAGTAGTAATATACTTGAAGCAAATTAAAGAAAGAGGTGTTTTATGGGATTATTTGGTAAATTAAAAAATATTTTTTATGACGAAGAAATCGTAGAAGTCCCTGACGATAAAAAGAATGAGGAAGTTAAACCTAGAATAGAAGAAGTTAAACTGCCTAAGAGAGAGGAAGTTAGTAAACCTTTAGTTAGAGAATTTGAAGAATTACCTAAAAGAGAGAGTAAAGAAGAATATACAGAAAGAGATGTATTTAATTCTATTCCTAAAAAGAGTGAACCTACATTTAAGTTTCCTATAGTTGACGAAGAAGAGGAAGTAGTAGTACCTAAAAGGAGTAGTATACTTGATTTAGGGGAGAGAATAGAAAAAAGAGAAGAAATAAATAAGCCGATAAAACAAGAGTATAATAAAGAATATAGAAGTAATAATAATAGTAGTAATGTTAGTAAAAGTGTAAGTACTACTCAAAATGTAAGTCATTATAGTAGCACTAAAAAAGTTCCTGAGAAGACTTTTAAACCTAGTCCGATTATTAGTCCTGTATATGGGGTATTAGATAAAAATTACACTAAAGAAGAGATAAGAGAGAGGAGCGAATATGTAAGACATAACCCAAGTGATATGAATTATGACTCGGTAAGAAGAAAAGCGTATGGAACATTAGAAGACGAACTAGAAAACACTCTTACTAAGTTAAGTACACCAAAGGTAGTAGAAAATAAAGACGAAGGAAAGAGTATAGAAGATTTATTAAGTGAGATAGAAGGAAATAAAAATATTTCTATTGGAGAGATAGAAGAAAGACTAAAAGATAAATTAGAAGAGGAAGAAGAACAAGCGAAGTTTGATTTTAAGAAGTTAGACGATGCTGAAGAAGATTTTTTAAGTAAGTTTTCTAAACCTAGTAGTGAAAAGACAAGTGAAGAGAGAATAAATAGTATTTTAGATAGTTATGAAGAAAAGGCAAGTGAACCTAATGAAGAAGGAGAAGAATTTGAGAAAACACTAGAACACGATTTATTCAATTTAATAGATTCAATGTATGAAGAAAAGGAAGGAGAATAATATATGTTATCAGATGCTTTAATTGTAGTTGTTTATATTGCTTTAATAGTTTTTATCATAATGCTTACTATTTTATGCATAAAATTAATGGGAACTTTAAATAAGGTTGATTATTTACTAGATAATGTTACAAAGAAAGCAGAGAGTTTAGATGGGGTTTTTGATTTAATAGATAATACTACTTCAAAATTAAATACAATAGGAGAAAGTATTATAGGTGCTTTAAGTAGTTTTGTAAGTAAGATTATGAAAAGAAAAAGGAAAAATATAAAGGAGGAAGATATATATGAGTAATAAGAAAGGTTTTGGAAAATTTGTTTTAGGAGCAGGAGTTGGAGCAGGGTTAGCCCTTTTGTTTGCGCCTCAAGATGGACGTGCGACTAGGAAAGAATTAAAAATAAAATTAGAGGAGTTAGTTGATAAAGTTAAAGAGATAGACGCGAATGAAGTTAAAGATAATATTTTAGATAAAGTAGAAGATTTAAAGAGTGAAATTGCTACATTAGATAAAGAAAAAGCATTAGATATAGCAAAAAATCAAGCAAAAAAGGTAGGAAAGAAAGCAGAAGAATTATATGATTATGCTAAAGAAAAAGGTACACCTATAGTTGAAAAAGCAGTTAAAGAAGTTAAAAATGCTACTTTAAATGTTGCTAAAGATGTTGTAAATAAATTAGAAGAAGAAGATAAACCTAAGCAAAGTAGTAAAAAAAATACAAAAAGTAAATAAAAAGGAGTTTGAATGAAAAAAGGGTTATTAAAGTTAGGAAGTGTTATTTTATTATCTTCTTTTATGAGTATGAATTTAGATGCAGCAGAATTTTATATTCCGTTAAGAAATACATATTATCAAAGAAGTCAACATACATATAGTTATAAAGGTACTGATGGAAAAGTTAAAAATAATTATGCACCTGCTATTTATACATTATTAAGTGATAAAGAAGATGTAGATAGGGACGATAGATGGGATTTTAGAGAATATGGTTATAAAGTTCCTTGGGTAAATAATGACGAAGATTACCATCTTGCTTATTGTGCTGATTTATTAATTGATATTATGGAGCAAGAACCATATCAAAGAATTAATATAAATTCGTCTAGTCAAATATCAAGTGAAATAAAAAGTAAGATTATAGGAATATTAAAGAATTCATATCCATATATAAGTAGTGAAGAAATGTTAAATAATCTAGTAAGAGATGGGGTTTTAGTTTATAAAGAAATAAATGATACTGAAAGTGATGGGCAAACTAAAAGTATATTGACTTCACCTAAAAATGAAAGTCCTACTACTTCTGTGACTACTGATGAACTAGTATCTGCTATACAACTTGCTATAATGCACTATACTAACCCTGATAGTATAGTAGATGATTATTATAAAACATCACAATTACAAACTAAAACTGTTTTATCATATGCTGGTTTATGGGAAAATGTATATAAAACTGGAACATATACTGAAGTTGAAAATAATATAAATGATATAATAAATTATTTATTTACTTTAGAAGATAAAAGTCCTGAAGATTTAGAAATAAATGATATATATGTAAATAAAGAAGCAGATGGTTATACTCTCTATGTTAAATTAAATAGATTAGTAGAAGAAAAATCTAATATTGATTTATATGTATATGAAGATAATAACTTAGTTAAAGAAAATAAATTATCTAATATTAATCTTTCTTCTGATGGATATTATGTACTTCCTAAATTGGATATAGAAAATGAAAATAATGTAAATGTAAGTATAAAAGGTAATGATTATATTACAAATGGTGTTTATGTTTATGAAGCAACTAATGGAATAGAAGCAACTCAAACTCTAGTTGGTTTAGATAGTGGTAATAATGGTGTTGATTTAATGGCTAATAAAGTTAAAATTAACCACCCTAAATTAGAGGAAAATATAGAAGAAAATCCTAAAACTGGATTAAGTAATATGACTTATTATTTTGGTATAGGTATTATATTATGTGCATCTATAGTAATAATTATGTTAAAAAAGAAAAATATTTTAAATAAAATTTAATTGACTATATATAGTTTTTATGGTACACTTTATGTGTTTTAGGGGGTATATATGGTTAATTATAATGATTTATATGAGATAAGTTTATTAGCAGAGAAAGTTAATATGTTAAGAAATGAACTAATGAATATTATAGATAATTGCTTTTATTATCCAGGAAGTGCTGTTACAGGAGAATATTTAAAGAAATTAATAGAAGCAGATAATGAGATACAAAGATACTCTAATATACTTCACGATAGTGAGTATGTAGTAAGGGCTAAATTAGAAGTAAGATATAATGTTTTAAGTTCTGCTTATATTTATGCTAAAGATTTAATGGAATATAAAGATAATTTAAAATTATCAAAGTAAATTATTTACATTTAAAATTAAATATGATATTATTTTTGTATTAATTAGAGAAGAAAAGACGAGTAGTTATTTATTAGATTATAGAAAGTTAGTGGGAGATGGAAACTAATACTTATAAATAAACGAATATACACTTTTTGGAAATTAATAGGTAACGCGTTATAGTTAGAAAGAGTATAGAAATATAAATTAAAGGTGGTACCGCTGGAATAACAGTCCTTTTAGGTAACACTTTTTATTTTTGGAGGTTAATTATGAAAGCATATGACGAACTTTTAAGAAGAGGTTTAATTGAAAGTATTACTAGTGAAGATTTAATAGATAAATTAAATAATGGTAAACTTAAATTTTATATAGGTACTGACCCGACTGCAGATAGTTTACATTTAGGACATTTATCTAGTTTTATGCCAATATTATGGTTAATGAAATATGGACACACTGCATACATTTTAGTTGGAGGAGGTACTGGATTAATAGGTGACCCTAGAATTACAAGTGAAAGAAATGTAATATCTTATCAAGAACTTAATAAAAATTATGAAGCATTAAAGTTACAAATAAGTAAATTATTTAAATGTAATTTTGTTAATAATTATGAGTGGTATAAAGATATTAATTTTATTGATTATTTAAGAGATTATGGAAAATGTTTTAACATAAATTATATGATAAATAAAGAAACTGTTAAAAGTAGATTAGCAAGTGGTATAAGTTATACTGAATTTTCTTATATGATACTTCAAGCAATAGACTTTTTACATTTATATGAAACTGAGGGAGTAACTTTACAAATAGGAGGACAAGACCAATGGGGGAATATTACTAGTGGGC
>CANRGI010000081.1 GCA_947630095.1 uncultured Bacilli bacterium | reverse complement strand
TGGCTTGATAAAAATAAAACTTCTCCTTATCAAATGTATCAATTTTTAATAAATAGTGAAGACGAAAAAGTAATAGATTATTTAAAAAGACTTACTTTAGTTAGTTATGAAGAAATATGTGAGTTAGAGGATAGTCTAAAAAGAGAACCTGAAAAACGTTTAGCACATAAGAGATTAGCGTATGAAGTAGTTAAATTTGTACACGGGATAGAAGAAGCAGAAAAGGCAAAAGAAGCAAGTGAAATTGTGTTTAGTGGTGGAATAAGTGAAGATATGCCTTTTATAAAAGTAGAAAAAAGTGAATATAATATAATAGATTTACTATGTGAAAGTAAGTTGGTTAGTAGTAAAAGTGAAGCAAGAAGATTAGTAGAACAAGGTGGAGTAAAAGTAAATAGTGAGAAAGTAACTGATACAAATATGATAGTTAAAATAGATAATACTATTTTACAAAAGGGTAAAAAGAATATAGTAAAAATTACAAATTAAATAATTAGTGTTTAGATTATTTATAAAAAATAGTCAAACACTTTTAATTTATTGTATTTTTATATAAAAATAGAAGACATTTTATAAGAAATTTGGTAAAATAAATATGTTAGAAGGTGATAATATGAAAGAGATAAAATGTGAAAATTGTGGTAATATACAAAGTGAAGACACTAGATTTTGTCGTGAATGCGGTAGTGAATTAGTGGGGGGTACTGTAACTTTATCTAAAGGGATAGGCGCTAGGTTAATAGAAATATTTTTATTAATTTTAGGATATTTGGTTTTACCTCAAATAGTGGGTTCAATTTTCTATTATCAAGTTAAATTAAGTGAATCACTTTCTTTATTAATAGGCGATATTACATTTATAATATGTTTAGTTATATGTTACAGAAAAATGTTTATACAAAAGATAAAAGATTATTTTAGTAATTTTTCAAAGTACTTTCCTAAAGGTTTAAAGTACTGGGGACTAGGACTTTTAATTATGATGGTAAGTAACTTTATATTATCAATGATATTTGAAGGCAATATCGCGGCTAATGAAGAAGCAAATAGAGAATTTATTAATAATAATTTAGTTATAGGTTTTATTTCAGTAGTTTTATTCGCACCTATTGCAGAAGAAATGATATTTAGATATGGAGTTAGATTATTTAGTAAAAGTAGAAAATGGTTTCCTTTAATATCAGCATTTGTATTTGGGTTACCTCACGCTTTAACTGGAATAACAACACCTTTAGAACTTTTATATATAATACCTTATGGCGCTTTAGGCTATTTCTTTGCTAAGGCTTATATGGAAACTGATAATATTTTAACTAGTATGATAATGCATATGACTCATAACTTTATGTGTATAATGGTAATACTATTATTTGTATAGGTGTGATATGGAAGAACAAGAAGAAAAGAAAACTAAAAAGGGTAGTAAGATAATAAATTTTATAATTTTAATTATAATGATAGGAATTTCAGTTACAATGTATGCTAAGTATGTAGGAGTAAATACATTAATAACTAAAGAATATATAGTTAAAAGTGAAATGATACCTAGTAGTTTTAGTGGAGTTAAAATTATTTATTTTAGTGATTTGTTATATGCAGGAGGGACTAGTCAAAATTTATTAGATCAAGTTAGTAAAAATATAAATGAATTAAAACCTGATATAGTGCTTTTTGGTGGAGGACTTATAAGTGAAGGGTATACTATAAGTGAAGAAGAAAAGAATAAGATAATTAATTCATTAAATAAAATAGATGCGAATTTAGGAAAATATGCAGTTAAGGGTAGTAATGAAGATGCAAGTGATATATTAAGTCAAGGAGAATTTACTATTTTAAATAATTCAAATGATTTAATATATAATAAAGATAATACACCTATTTATTTAGTAGGAGTAGGAAGTTATAATAGTGGTGAATACAATTTAGATAGTGCTTTTAGTAATCAAAATAACTACTATACTATTATGTTTACACACGAAGGAGATATAATAGATAAAGTAATGGAAATGGGGTTAAAACCTAATATAATATTTGCAGGAAATAGTTTAGGTGGAGAAGTTAGAATACCTTATTATGGTGGTATATTTAACTATGATGGCAGTTTAAATTATTATAAAGATTATGAAAATAAAAATGATATAGATATATATGTATCTAGTGGAATAGGTACTAAAACAAGTGGTATGAGATTATTTAATCCACCATCTATAAGTTTATTTAGGTTAAAAAGTATGCACTAAAAATAAAACACTTCATACATTAAAGTAAGAGGTGTTTTTTATGTATCAAAATTATTATATGCCTAGAAAAGTAAGTTATGCTAAAGATACTAGATTTGTGCCATTTGCAGGACCTTTCTTACTTGGAGCATTAACTGGTGGAGTAGCCGTAGCGGCAACTAATCCTAGGCCTAGACCATACTATGGTAGACCCAATTACTATGGATATGGATACCCTATAATATTCTAATTCTTTAAAGGTAGGGTAATCTTACAAATTGTACCATTATTAGGTTCTGATGTGTAACTTAAGTTTCCATTATGTGCCTCAATAATTTCTTTACTTAAACTAACTCCTAATCCTGTACATTTTTCTTTAGTAGTGTAAAAAGGAGTTAGCATATTATCCATAGTATCTTTATTCATACCTATACCATTGTCTTGGACATATATGTATAAAGATTCTGTATCTTTAAATATTGTAGTTGATACTTGTCCTATATCTTTAGTACAAGCCTCGACTGCATTTTTTAATATATTAAGTATTACTTGTTTTATTCTTAAATAATCTATATTAATTACTATATCTTCTTCTACTTCAAAATAATATTTAATATTCTTTGCTATAAAAAATGGTATTAAAACATCTTTAACATCGTCTATAAGTAAGTTAAAATTAACTATTTTTTTATCTACTTTAATTTTACTAAATTCCATAAAATCAGTAAGTAAGTTTAAAGTTCTATCTATTTCACTTTTAATAACATTAATATATTTAGTAGATTTTTCTTCGTTTTTAGGGTCAAACATATCAGTATATCCTTTAATAACTGCAAGAGGGTTCTTTATTTCGTGTGTTATTTTAAATAAAGATAATTTTATTGATTTTTCTTTTTCAAATTCTTTTAAATTCATATGTAAATTTATTATATTATTTGCTTCTTTTAATGCTTTACTTAAAATTTCTATTATAATGATAAATAATAAGATAGATAAAACAATATCGTGTATGTTATTAGGGTTTGTAATTAAGTAATCTAATTCATTTAAAATATAAGTAAATATAGATAATATAGTAAATGCTTTTACAAGAAATTTATAATCTTTATTGGTTTTAGTATAATATTTATAAAATAAAAATAATAAAATAAAAAATAGGGGAGTAAATACTAAATTATAATGTAAATCTCTAATTAAATATTCTCCTATAATTACACTTATAATAATAGATACGTGAGTACATTTATTTAAATACGCTATTATAACTGTTAGTATGAGTGCTAAAAATTCATAGTCTTTAGGCATGAATGATTTAAAACGAAGAGAAAGATAAAGAGATATTAAAAGTGCAAAACTTAATAAAATACTTACTTTTTCTCTTTTCATATTTTGCATATATATAGTAAAGTATTGATAAGCAAGTATTGGGAAAGATATTATAATACTATTAATAATTAATAATTCTATTATTTTCATATTTCACCTCTTACGTATATAGTAACATAATCTTTTGTCATTATTTGTCGAATTATGGCGAAAAAGAGAAAAAATTATCAAATAAAGTAATAAAAAAAGTAGACTGTGCTACTTCAAATCTTTAATGTATTTTTTTAATACTTTTGAGTCAGGACCTAATATAATTTTAAGTTGATTATCAATTTCAACTATCCCTTTAGCGCCCAACTTCTGAATGCCATCTTTATTTACAATACTTGTATCTTTGACTATTACTTTAAGACGCGACATATTACTTTCTACACTTGTAATATTATCTTTGCCTCCAAGATATTCTATTAAACGATTTATTTTAATAGAAAAGTCTTTTCTATTGATTTTAATTACAATTATTGAAATTAATAATAAAATTACTATTATTAAAGCATATTGCCAATACATATTATCACCTATAAGAATTATACTATAAAAATATAAAAAAATAAATATAAAGATAGTTTAATTGATATAAAATTTTAAATATAAGAAAATGTTAAGACAAATGTTTAGCACATTATTTTCTATTTATCATAAATTATTAGTGAATATAAGAAGGGGTGGTTATATGAATAATTATAATAATTCTTGCTCTTGTAATAACTCTAATAATGAATGTGAAAATAATTGTATTCAAGAAATATTACAAGTTATAAATGTTCTACAAAATAATGCTTGTCCTGAAAATTGTTTAAATTCTTGTGATAGACCTGCATTAGGTGGTGGAGGTAACTGTGTAGTTTGTAATACTAGACCTATAATGCTTTATACTTGCTCAGGTAATGGAAGTCCTTGGACTATGCCTACTACTAGAACTAATACTGACTGTACTAGTGAAGGTGCTAGTGGATGCTCAAATGTATTTAGGGTAGAAAAAGTAGATGGATGTTGTTGTACTTTTAGAGTTTTAGCACCTAATACAGACGATACTAGTGTATATCCTTATGTAGCAACTGACTCAATATTTACTATGAATATTAATTGCATATGTTCAATTAGATGTTTAAATGATACTTATGTAGAATGTATATGTGGTTAAAATAATACAAGAATAAAATTATGAACCTTATTTCTATAAAAAGAAGTAAGGTTTTTATTTAATGCAAAAAATAAAGGGTTTTATGCAAATAAAAATAAAATATATTAAATATAATATATAATAAAATAAAGGAGCACAATTATGATAGATTTGTTTGGTAGTACAAAGTTTATTAAAATAGAAGTAGTAGAGACAATTCTTAGTAGTAGTGAAGAAGTAAAGAAAATATATAAAGATAAAATAAATATAAAAGATTATTTATCTAATTTTGACTCATATTTGTATGGAGTATTAATGTTACCTAATAGAGATATAAATAAAGTTATAGATATGTTAAATAACTATATAAAATATATGTATATACCTTTAATTAAAGAGGATAGTTTTTATATAGTTAAGTCAAGATTAATAAGTGAGATAATGAAAATAAAATATAATAAAAGTAAGATATATGATAAATATATTAAAATAATAAAAAAAGAATATAAAGAAATATTTAATAAAATAATAGATAGTAAAGAAGAAGTAGAAAAAAGGATAATAGATAATAAAACTAAAGAAGATATAAAAGATATACTAATAAATTATTATGCTATTTATGAAGATAAACAATTTGTTTATAGGATATATGATGGTAAATAAAAAAAGTAGGTTAGAACTATTTTAGTTTTTCCTATCTCTAATGATTATATCTAAATTAAATAGTTTGGCTATTTTTATTAAATCTTTAAAGTAATAATTTGCACGACCAATTTCATTAGATTGTTCCCAAAATTCAGATTTGCCAATTTTTTTAGCAAATTCTTTTTGTGTTAGACCAGAGTTTTGTCTTATAAACCTAAGTACTTCGTCAGGTTTATATTCTTTAGCATTTAATTCCATATTTTGTCACCATTTATAAGATACCAAGAAAATAATAGATATGTCAATATAATAAAGTGAAAATTGTTTATAAGTATAAAAAATAATTGACTATAAGTAAGTATAAGTGATAGAATAAAAGTATAGATAAGAATAGGAGAGATAAGAGAATATGAAGAAA
>CANRGI010000080.1 GCA_947630095.1 uncultured Bacilli bacterium | reverse complement strand
AATTTTTTTGTGGTTCCAGTTGAATTTAAAGGATAAGCACAATTAGGACATATATTTGCTTTATCACTTATTTCTTCCCCACAATTACTACATTTTATTAATGCCATTTTATCTACTCCATTTCTTTATTTACATTTTAGGTATTTTATTATCAGCAACATACTCTAATAATACTTGATAATCAGAATAATTTAATATAACATTTTTAGTTCTATCGTCATAATGTAACATAATATCATATTTTTTATTATCAGAAAGTCCAGCACTAATTCCAGTAGGTCCTGCCACTGCACTACCTATAGTCGCTTTAGTTACATCGCTTTCTGCTGATATATTACTATCTATTATTTCATAACCAATTATCCCATTTATAATTATATTTAATTTACTTTTTTCGTCATAAACATAAGTATCAACAAGTGTCTTTATTTCTTGTTTAATATAATTATTATTATTTACTATAGGTTCTAACCACTCTTTAATTTCTTCTATCATTTGGTAAATATTTAAATATTTACCATTTTTATTAATTGAAGGTCTTATAAAAGTTTCTATAACATCACCATTTATTAAAATTATTTTAAGAGTTATATCTCCTATTCTTTCAATATTACCACCAACTACATAATTCTTTTTTATAAAATAATTACTTATAATACTATTATCATTTATTGTATATTCACTATTTAAATCTGTAAGAAATACCCATTTTTTATTTTCTTTATCTATTAAAATATATTTATTTAAAAAAACATTTATTTTTTTAGATATAATAAACCCTTTATCACTAATACTTTGAAATAACATATTCCATTGTTTCTCTATTTCTTCTTTTTTCTTCTTTCCATCTAAAGCCTTACTTCTAACATCTTGAGCATATTTATCCCATTTATTTTTTATACTTTTAATTATTCCCATTACTTATCATACTCCTCTCAAAATCTAACTTATAAACCCATTATAACATTATTTTTAATAAAAATAAATTTATATAATAAAAATAAGAGTAAAACTCTTTTCTACTCTTATCTATACAAACACTAATACTAAACATATAAATACACATATTAAGAATACATAACTTAATTTGCTTATATATAATTTATTCATTTCATTTTTAATTAATTTATCTTCTTCTCCTATATATTTAAGTCCAAAATGTTTACTATTTATTTTTTCTTTAGAATAAATAGCAAACCTAGTAGGATTATCAAACTCACTATATTCTATATTTTTATCTAACTTTTTTATAAACATAAACATAATTATATCCCCACTACAACCTGAAATATTTAATATTGATAACACTACTAAATATACATTACTTATTATTAAACCTATTATATATGTTATTATACCTATATAAAATAATGGAAATAATAATGAATTTAATATATTTTTTCTACTTATATTTTGTTTACATAAAGTATAAGCAACCCCTTTTTCTATATATAAACCATATATTATATTTTTAAATTTAGCCCCGTGTAATACATAACTTAAACTATGTAGTAATTCGTGTATTATAACGTATACTAAATATAATACTATAAGTTTATATAAATCTATTTCTATATTTTTTATATTTAATATTTTAAATAGAAAGTAAGTTATTATAAACATTATTATTAATAGTATTATTGATAATATATTTAAACTTCCTAATTTCATTTCATATATATAATATTTCTTTTTCATATCTATTCCACATCATTTCTACTTAATATTCTAGCAGGTCTTTGTCTTACTACACTAAATACAGGTAGTAAACCAAATAATAAATTAAATACTAATACTATTATTAAACTAACTATTATAACTAAGAAATTAATCATAATATAATTTTCTATATAAACTATTTTAGATAAATTATATAATACATAACTCATAAATAATAACCCAGGTACACTAGCAATTACACTAATAGATATAATTTCTCCTGAAAACATCTTATATATATCACTTACCTTTACTCCAATAGCCCTCATTATACCTACTTCTTTAATTCTTGATAAGAAACTAGACCTCATAATTAAATATATTTCTACAAGTGATATAACTAATATAATACCACTAAATACTATTCTTGATATTATACTATCTCTTACTTCACTTATATAATTATCACGATTATTTTTATAAGCATCTTCTACAAAAACATTTTTACTTTTTAATTTATTTAATATATCTTCTTTATCTTTACCATAAACCATAAATTGATTATTTTTATTTATCATATCATATTTTATAGTATTTTCACTAACTAAATTATCATATATAGTATATGTTGACTCATAATACCCTACTACTTTTAAAGGTATATTATTTACTTTAACATCTATATTACTATTTATTTTATATAAGTCTTTATCTTTTATATTTATTATAACTTCATAATCATTTACAGGGTAACTTCCTTCTTTTAATGTAATTTCATTACCTAATAATTTATAATCTTTTATTTTATTAGAACTATTTAAATAACTTAAATCTTCGTCCATCATATAAAATTCGTCTATATCTTTATAACTATTATATACTATTCTTTCTAATTCACTAGTTTTAGCATATATTGATGGACTTTTCTTATCAGTTATACCTACTATTACATAATTTAAATAATTACCCACTTTAACACTTTTACCTATAAAATCTTCTATACTTAAAAACCCAGCCTGTTTTGCTATACTTAACATTTCATTATCAAATACCATTTTATCTAAAACTATTTCATTATCATTTTCTATCATTCTACCACTTATTATATCTTCTTCGCTAATTATATCACTGCTTGATATAGATCCACTTATATTTACTACACTATTATATGTCTGAGTATATTTATCTAAATTTATTAATAATTCTACTAATGAGTCCCCAGGTAATATATAACTCACACCTTCTGCACTAGAGTATTCCCTATATTTATCTATACTCATTTCCCCATCTTTAAGTACTAAATAATTTTTATTATATTTTATAAACTCTTCGTCTTTTATATCTAAAGACGCAAATGTTGTTGAAACTGCAAATGTAATAAACATACTAGCCCCAAAGAAACCTAATAGTAATAATTTCTTTATAAATGAATAATCTATAACTCTTTTTATACCTTCTTTAATTAAACTAAATATATTAAATATACTTTTATATTTAGGTTTAATATTTTTATCTATAATACTATTTAAATCATAATTAAATTCACTTTTATTATTTTTACTTATCTCTTTATATTTATCATTAACTAATTCTACTGCACTTTCTTCATTAACTAATATTATATTTTTATTATCTACACTTTCTATATATATATTATCATTAACAAACGCGATTGTGAGTTTTAATTTATCTTTTTTATCTGAATAATAATTAATACTACTATTATTTGTTTTTATATTATCTTGATATTCTAAATCTTTTAAATATATTTTATTATCTAATCTATAATCAAGTTTATTATCGTGTATATTTTCTCTATCACTTATAGTTTTACCATCTTCTATTTCTATAATTCTAGTAGCATAAAATTCTGCTAAATTCTTTTCGTGAGTTACTAATATAACTAATCTATCTTTACTTATTGATTTAATTATATTCATTATTTGTAATGTATTTTTACTATCTAAATTTCCAGTTGGTTCGTCTGCTATTATTACACTAGGATTACTTACTAAAGCACGTGCTATACCAACTCTACCTCTTTCTCCTCCACTTAACATATTAGCATACCTATTTCTATATTTATACATACCTACACTTTTTAATACGTATTCTACTCTTTTATCTATTTCATTTTTATCTTTAATACCTATAATCTTTAATTCTAATTTTACATTTTCTTCTACTGTTAAATGGTCAAGTAAATAATAATTTTGAAATATATACCCTATATTTAATGCTCTTATTTTATCTACACTTCTAACACTTTTACGAGTAATCTTTTTACCATTTATTATTATATTACCACTATTAACTTTATCTAACCCACCTATCGCATTTAAAAGAGTAGTTTTCCCACTTCCACTAGCCCCCAGTAAGGCAACCAACCCTGTATCAGGTAACTCTAATGAAGTATTGTCTATCACATGAATTTGATTTTTCTTATGTCTATTAAAATATTTATTAACTTTTTCTAATTTTATCATAATTAAACCTCCTCATTAAATGTAGTAATCGCACTTTTCTTAAATACACGTCTAGCATACCTAACACTAGTTAAATAACTCATAAGTATTAATGTTATAAATAGTAGTGTATACTCTTTTATACCCATAAATGTAATTAAATTTTTTAAAGTATTACTATCTATAACCCCATTATTTACTAATACTATTAATAATATAAATACTAAATATGATACTACTGTAATAGAATATAATTCTATCTTTAATATCTTTTTAGATACACTCTTACTAGAACCTAACATTCTAAGTATACTATAATATTGATTTCTTGATTTTAATATTAATTTAATTACAAAATAAGTTATAAAGAATAATATTATAAATAGTATTACCATAACTACTAATTTAACTATTTTTATTATATTTGATATACCTTCTACTTCTAAACCATCTTTTAAATAAAATGTATCATATCCTTTATCTTTTAACTCTGTTATTACTTCACTTACTAATTTATCATTATCTACAAATACACTTATTTGATTTACTTGATTACTTAATAAACTATCATAGTCTTCACTATTTATAAATATTGACCCATTATAATCTTCATATTTAACCCCAAGTAACTTTTCTATATTCTTTTTAGTATATAAATTAGTTATAGTAAGATCTATATCTTTACTATAGTACATATTGTCTAAGTGTACATTAACTATACTATTCTTGCAGTCATATCCTTTACAATTATTAACTACTTCACTAGAAGCATACGCTTCTCCTTTTTTAACTTTATCACTAGGTATTACATTACTAAATGTATCATATATATTAGTTTTAGTACTAACTCCTCCGTAAGTATAAGTTAAATTACTCTTTTCTAAATAAGCAAATTTATTTAATTTATCACTAATACTATTTCCTACATATAATGTTGTATCACAGCACGTATCAGTATATTTTATACCTACTATCTTTACATTTATTTTATTAATAGATGTATCTAATAAACTAAATTCATTATTTAATATATTATCTTCTTCTAAAGATAAATAATAGTCATTTTTATACCCTTCAATTATTGCTTCATTATCATTAATAGGCATACTCCCTTTATCTATTTTACCTTCTAACATATCTGTATTCATTACATTACCATAGAAAAATATATCTCCCTTAGTAATATCAATTGAAGTATCGTAAAATGTATCTTGAGTTAATACTTTATCTACATTATTAATATTTTTAATACTCTCTATTTCTTCTAAATTTATAATAGAATTATCATTATGTTTAACTATAATACGTTTATTAGCATTTTTAGTATTAAAATACATATTATAGCCTACATTACTTGCTTCATATTCTGAATTTTTAAATGTAGTATATGCTCCACTTAAAGAAAATATTACAAATAAATATACAAATAGTAATAATATAAATTTAGTTTTAATATTAAATGTATTTCTAATACCTAACCTAATCATACTTATAAGTTTAGTGTCTAAGTATTTACTCACACTTACTTCTTCACTAGTATTTTCTATATTTTTAATTATATTATCTTTAATAACTTTACCATCATTCATAGTAATACATCTAGTTACATATTCTTCTACTTGTTCATAGTTATGTGTTACTATTATAACTAATTTATCTTTAGATATCTTATGTAATAATTTAATTATACTTATTGCATTTTTACTATCTAAATTACCTGTTGGTTCGTCTGCTATTATAATAGGTGTATCTTTAGCAAG
>CANRGI010000079.1 GCA_947630095.1 uncultured Bacilli bacterium | reverse complement strand
TTATCAAGATTGGTATAAAACACAAACTGGTGATAAAGATATAGAATCAAGAATATGTTGGCTTAATGAAGTGCCAGAGTTAAATGATAGAAGGGCTCCTGGTTTAACTTGCTTAAATGCTTTAGGTAGCAATAAAAAGGGTACTATAAAAGCGCCTATAAATGAAAGCAAAGGTTGTGGAAGTGTAATGAGAGTTGCGCCTATAGGACTATTCTTTTCAAATAATATGTCACTACACAAAATAGGCGAATATGGTGCAGAAGCAGGTTCAATTATTCACGGGCATCCTCTTGGAATTATACCTTGTTATGTTTTAACTATTATAATTAATGTTTTAGCATATACAGATAAAAATATAGAAGAAGCAACTAATATTGCAATTAATGAATTTAAAAATAATTTTAATATTTTTAGTAAAGAAGATAGTGAATATTTTATTAATCTTATAAATAAAGCAATAGAATTATCTCATAATCAAGATGTAACTGATGCTTCTGCAATAAGAGAGTTAGGTGAAGGATGGGTGGCAGAAGAAGCACTTGCAATTGCAATTTATTCTGCAAATAAATATAGTAATGATTTTGAAAAGGCAATAATATGCGCGGTTAATCACGATGGTGATAGTGATTCTACTGGTTCTATCGCAGGTAATATTGTAGGTACTTATTTAGGTTTTTCAAAAATACCAAAATACTTTGTAGACAATTTAGAATTAGAAGATATTATAGAAGAAATAGCAGAAGATTTATATAGTGGGTGTCCTATGAATGAGTATTCAACTAATAAAGACGAGTATTGGTTAAGTAAATATGTGTATCATAAAAGAGATTTAAATAAAAAGCATTAAATTATAATTTAATTTAGAAAATAACTAGAAATAAAAGGTAGCATTTAAATAAAACTAAATGTTCTTTTTTATATTTTTACAAAAAAATGAAATTTTTTTAATCAAAAGTTAAATTATGTGTTATAATAGTAAATTGCATATAAATGAAGAATTTATAAAAGCATTATAGTATATTATTATTTTAGGGGGAGTTTTATTTATGAAAAAGTTAACAGATTTTATAGTAAAAGAAAGGTATTTATTTTTAACACTTTTTGTCGTATTAGCACTAATCAGTTTATATTTAGGAACTAAAGTCAATATAAATGAAGATATAATGAAATATTTACCTAAGACAAGTGAAACTAAAATTGGTAAAGATATTATGGATAAAGAATTTTCTCAAATGGATAGTTCTACTTTAAATGTTATGTTTAAAGATTTATCTAATAGTGAAAAAAATAAAATTTTAGAAAGTTTAGAAGAAATTAATGGGGTAAGTTCTGTTAATTATGAAGAAACAGAAGAATATAATAAAGGAAAATATACTTTATATGTTTTAAACGTGGACGATTATGCTAACTCTAAAACTGCTACTCAAGTTTATAATGAAGTTAAAGATAATTATAAAACAGCAGGTATGAGTGGTACAATATATGACGAAAATAAGCCTATTTTACAACTTTGGATAGTATTTCTTGCAATAGGGTGCGCGATGGTAATATTAATTATTTTAAGTGATTCATTTATTGAACCTTGGTTATATTTAATATCAATAGGTATTGCTGTCTTTATAAATAAGGGTACTAATATTATGTTTAGTAGTGTATCTTCTATAACTAATTCTATTGTTGCTATTTTACAACTTGCCTTATCAATGGATTATTCAATTATGCTTTCTAATAGATTTAAACAAGAGAAAAAGACACATAAAAATAAAATAAAGGCAATGGAAGAAGCATTGTATCAATCTTTTAAGGCAATATTAAGTAGTTCAGTTACCACTATAGTTGGTTTATTAGCGCTTGTGTTTATGAGTTTTACTATCGGTAGAGATTTAGGATTTGTACTTGCTAAAGGAGTATTATTGAGTTTAATTAGTATTTTCTTCTGTTTACCTGCATTACTTTTAATATTTGATAATTTAATTTCTAAAACAAGTAAAAAAGCACCTAAACTTAATTTAGATAAACTTGGTGGGTTTATATATAAAACAAGATATGTACAAACTGTTTTAATAGTAGGTCTATTTATAGGAGCATATTTCTTAAAGGGTAATATCAATATACTTTATACAGGTTCAGAACAAGATAAAGTCGGTGCTATATTTCCCGCTACTAATCAAATAGCAATTGTTTATAATAATAAATATGAAGAAATAATGAGTGAATACTGTAATAATTTAGAAAATGACGAGAAAATTGATCAAGTATTATGTTATTCAAATACAATTAATCAAAAACTTGCTTATAATGAACTTAATAATAAATTTCAAGAACTAGGACAAGATACAGAGATAGAAGAAGAATTAATTAAAATTATATATTACCATTATTATAATAAAAATGAAGATAATAAAATGACTTTAGAAGAATTTATTTCATTTATTAAGGGTAATGTTTATAATAACTCTAAATTTAGTGAGTCATTAAGTCAAGATATTAAAAATAATATAGATTTACTTGAGAATTTTACATCAGTTTCATTAGTTAATAATGAAAGAACTATAGAAGAAATAGCAAATATTTTAGGAATGGAAAAGTCTGATGCTTTAAATATTTTGATATATTATAATAGTAAAAATAAAGAAAATAAAATGACTATTAAAGAATTTGTTGATTTTATGCTTTCAGATATAGCAAATGACCCAGTATATTCTAGTAGTTTAGATAATGAAACTATACAAAAATTAAAACAATTACAATATTTTACTAATAAAAATATAATAAATGAGAAGATGGATGCTAAAAATCTTGCCAGTGTTTTTGGAATGGATACAAAAGAAGTAGAAGAATTACTATTATTTTATAGAACTAATTTAGAAAGTAATACAAAAATGACTTTAAATGAGTTTGCTAGTTTTGCTTTAGAAATTGCTAGTAAAGAAGAATATAAAGATATGAAAGATATGTTTACAAAAGATAATATAAATTCTTTAAAAATTTTAGAAACTTTAAGTACAAAAAATAATATAGAAACTGATTTAGATTTTAATACAATGAAAAATATGTTACAAAGTATTGAGTTTAATATAGAAGATAATACTTTAATGCTTCTTTATACATATTATATTGGATATAATTCTCAAACTAAATTGAGTATAAAAGAATTTGCTGATACTGTATTAGAAATGTATGAAATAGAAGAATATAAACCTTATTTTAGTAGTGAAGAATATAAACCTTATTTTAGTAGTGAAATTATTAATAATTTATCTATAATTTCTAAATATAAAGAAGTATTACCAAAGGAAACAGTATATGAGATGTTTGGTATAACAAACCCGACTATTCAAAGTTTATTTAATGGAGTAATAACTAAAGATAATATATCTCCTTTTGAATTTGTAAACACTTCATTAAGTGAGTTAAATTTAGAAGTTTTACCAAAAGAGCAAAGGGCTTCATTTGAGTATTTACAAAATATCTTTAATGATATAGAAGCAGGTAATAAATATAGTGTTACTGAAATATCTACAAAATTAAAACAAAATAATACTATTACAAGTGTAGTATATGGTGTGTATGATTTAAAAGTAAGTGGACTTAAAAATATTTCTATTAAAAATTTAATTAATTTTATTTATATGAATAAAGATAATGATCTAGTATCTTCTAAATTAGGAAGTGTAAGTAGTGAATTAGAATTTGCTTATATGATAGTGAATAATATAGATACAAAATATAGTTATAAAGAGATAAGTAACATTATTAGTGTTAGTAGTGAACAAGCAAATAAGATATTTGATGTATATGATTTTTACAATAATGAAACAAAATTAACTTTACTAGAGTTTGTTACAATGATATTAGATAATAAAGATAATGAACTTTTAAAGGGAAAGATATCTAACTCAGTAATTAGTGAATTATCTTTAGTTAAAGAAGTAATGATTTCAACATTAAATGATATAAAATATTTACCTTCAAGTTTAAGTTCATTATTAAATATAGATAGTGATACTATGGGGTTATTATTTAGTTTATATGATTACAAATATATTAATTCTAATCAAAAGATATCTCTTAAAGATTATGTAAGTTTTATAGTTAATGATGTTATGAATAATCAAGAATATTCTTCTAATTTTGATAATGATAAAAGAATAAAAATAACTACTATTAGTAAAATAATAAATGATACTTTAAGTAGTAGTAAATATACTTCAGATATGACTTTTGATTTATTAAGTAAGTTAAGTGATGGGTTAAATAAATCTTTAATTGATTTAGTTTATATGTATTATGGAAGTATTAAAGAGTATGATTTAAATTATAGTATGACAATAGAAGAAGTAGTAAATTATTTAAATAATGATATAATTAAAGATAATAGATTTGATGATTTTATAGATACAGAAAAAAGGAAAGAAATAATTGATGCAAAAAATACAGTTATGAAATCTAAAGATTTGTTAGTATCAGATAAATATTCAAGGGCTGTTTTAAATACAAAATATAATTTTGAAGATAAAGAGTCATATGATTTTGTTAATAAATTACAAAGTGATGTTGGAAATAATGAAGAAGTTTATATTGTAGGTAATACTCCTATGGCTGTTCAATTAAGTAAAACTTTTGATAATGAATTAAATAGAATAACATTACTTACTATGATATTTATATTTGTAGTAGTAGCATGTACTTTTAAAGATTTAGTAATTCCGTTTTTCTTAGTATTAATTATACAAACAGCAGTTTATTTAACAATGAGTATAATTTCTTTAATGGGCGGTAGTGTGTATTTTATATCATTACTAATCGTACAAGCAATACTTATGGGGGCTACTATTGACTATGCAATTGTATATACTTCTTACTATAGGGAGTCTAGGCTTACTATGGGAATAAAGGCTTCTATTATGAATGCTTATAATAAATCAATTAATACAATATTAAGTTCTTCTTCAATATTAATAATAGTTACATTAGTAGTAGCAGGTTTTGCTTCTCATATCGCGTCTAAAATATGTGAAACTATTTCTCAAGGAACTTTGGCTTCTGTAATTTTAATATTATTTATGCTTCCAGGTGTACTTGCGACTACTGATAAATTTATTTGTAGAAAAGGATATTATAAAGAAAAATAGGTGAGATTATTAAGTAATCTCGCTTTTTTATTAATTTCCAAAACTATGCAAAAATTATTACTTTTGGAAATATTTTTCCAAAACTTGACTTTGAAATAAATTTAACATATACTTATATTAGAGGTGGATAACTATGATAGAAAGAGAAGAATATCTTGAACAATTAAAAAGATTTAAAGATAAAGATGTAATTAAAGTTATTACTGGAATAAGAAGATGTGGAAAATCTACATTATTTGAATTATATATAAATTATTTAAAAGAAATTGGGATAAAAGAAGGACAAATAATAAAGATAAATCTTGAAGATGTTAATTATGATTTTAAAGATTATAAAGATTTATATGATTATGTTAATAAAAAAATAGATAATAAAAAGCAATATTACGTATTTTTAGACGAAGTTCAAAATGTACCTATGTTTCAAAAGGCTGTTGATAGTTTATTTATAAAGAAAAATGTTGATGTATATATAACTGGTTCTAATGCTTATTTATTATCAGGAGAATTAGCAACATTATTATCAGGAAGATATATAGAAATAAAAATGCTTCCATTATCTTTTAAAGAGTATATTAGTGCTTTTGATAAATCAGATAAAAGTCGTTATGAATATTTTTTAGATTATATGCGAAATGGTGGTATGCCAGGAAATATATCTATACTTAAAGATAATCCTAATGATTTAGATACTTACTTAGAGGGAATATTTAGTACAGTAATTTATAAAGATATAATAACTAAAAATAATATAACTGATAAGATGTTATTAGAAAGTGTATTAAAATATATTTTTGATTG
>CANRGI010000078.1 GCA_947630095.1 uncultured Bacilli bacterium | reverse complement strand
CTATATCTGATTTAATAAGTGTTCCTGGATTAGTTAACCTAGACTTTGCAGATGTAAAAGCAATAATGGAAGGTAGAGGGCAAGCGCTTATTGGAATAGGTGTAGGTTTTGGGGAAAACAGGGCTATAGAAGCAGCGAAACAAGCAGTTTCAAGTCCTTTACTAGAAACAACTATAAACGGGGCTACTGACTGTATAATTAATATAACAGGTGGAAACTCATTAACTTTATTTGAAGCAGAAGACGCATCTGAAATAATAAGAGCAGCGGCTAATACAGATATAAACATTATCTTTGGTGCTGTAATAAATGAGTCACTTACTGACGAAGCAATAGTTACTGTAATTGCAACTGGTTTTGAAGAAGAAAGTGAACCTTTATATCAAACTTATCCTAGTGGAGGAAGTAGTGAAAAAGTAGAAACTTTAGACGACGATTTACCACCTTTTTTAAGAAATAGAGACATTTAAAAAGACACGGAAAAGTGTCTTTTTAAATGGAGTTAATAAAAGTTAGAAGTCATCTACCATTTTATAACCAAAAAAACTTTTATTATTTAATATAGGTTTATTTATGATGACTTCATTATTATTATAACATAAATTTATAAATTAATAAATAAAAAAATACCTGAAATTTATCAGGTACTTTATTATCTGTTATAAAATTCAACTATTAATGCTTCGTTAATTTCTGCATTTAACTCTTCTCTTAAAGGGTATCTTACATAAGTACCACTCATTTTTTTAGCATCAAAGTTTACATAAGCACATTTAGAATTATTGTTTTCTAAACACTCTTTAATAACTGGATGGTTTAAAGATTTTTCACGTACACTTATAACATCTCCAGGTTTAACTTGATAAGATGGTATGTCTACACGATGGTTATTAACTAAAATGTGACCGTGGTTAACTATTTGTCTACTTGCTCTTCTTGTTTTAGCAAGTCCCATACGATAAACTAAATTATCAAGTCTACTTTCTAACATTATAAGTAAGTTAGTACCGTGTATTCCTTGTTTTTTACCAGCAGCATCAAATGTTTTTCTGAATTGCTTTTCAGTAAGACCATACATAGTTCTAACTTTTTGTTTTTCTTGTAATTGAATACCATATTCACTTAATTTTTTTCTACTAGTACCGTGTTGACCTGGAGCAGTATTTCTTTTTCTTAATTCTTTTCCAGTTTCTAATGGACTAAAACCAAGTCTTCTTGCTTTTCTAAATGCAGGACCTGTATATCTTGACATATAAACGCCTCCTTTTTCTTTATATTTGAAAGAGATGTTTATCTTATTTCTCATAAGTAGGGTGTCTATTTAGAGATTTTCGCTAATGGCATTAGTTACTAATCACTCATAAGATAATAGACGCATTACATATTAAAATAAGTTGCCATTTCTTTCAATGTTAAATTATACTAATAAATAGTAAAAATATCAAGAGTTTTTGTATTTTTTACATATTTTTTAAACTTAGACTTTTAGAAAAGGTAAACTCGTGATAAAATAATTATTAGAGAAATAGAGAGTGTGGTGAATATATGAATTTTGCTTTGATTTTAGGTGCTATATCGATATATGCGATTGGTCTTATATTAATGATATTATCAGTAGTATTTATAAGAAAGAAAACTAAAAATAAATTAGAAAGTGAATTATCAAGATTAGAAACTATAAAGAATTTAATTATATCTTCTCAAATATTAACTGAAATGGAGAAAGTTAAGACATTTATAAATAATGAAAAATTAGAAGAAAGATATAAGAAATGGGAAAAAAGATATAATATTATAGAAAAAGAGAGTATTCCTAAATTAACTGATAAATTAAGTGAAGCAACTGGACTTATAGAAGATAAGAATTTTAAAGAGGCATCATATACTTTAGCGAGGGCTGAACTTGATATTTATTATGTTAAAACTGATATGGAATTATTACTTGACGATATTAAAGAGATTACTATGAGTGAAGAGAGAAATAGGAATGCTATTACTAAACTTAAAGTAATGTACAGGGAAATAGTTAAAAAATATAATGATAATAAAAAAGATTATAAAGGTATGGAGAAGTCTATTGATTTACAATTTGAAAATATTAATAAACTTTTTAGTGCTTTTGAGAGGGTAATGGAGAATAATGACTATGAAGAAGTAGGTAAGATAGTACACGCTTTAGACGATTTAATTAGGAATTTAAAAGTTGTTATAGACGAAACTCCTACTGTTATTTTAATGACCCAAATGGTGATACCTAAAAAGATTACTGAACTTAAAAATATGGGAAGTAAAATGAAAAAAGATGGGTACAACATTGAATATATGGCTCTTACATATAATATAGAAGAAGCAGAGAAAAAACTTAATGATATATATGATAGATTAAAGGTTTTAAATTTAGAAGATTCTATATTTGAACTTAAGACTATGTTAGATTATTTTGAGAGTTTATATTCTGACTTTGATAAAGAGAAAACTAGTAAAAAAGAATATGAAATTTATTTAGATACTATAACAAATAAACTAGGGCGTTTAACTAAGATTATTAAAAATTTATTTTTAGAATTAGAAGAATTAAAAGAAACTTATGCTCTTACTGAAGAAGAAGTTAAGACATTAGAAGTTATAAATAAAGAATTAGTAGAAGAAAAAGATGCTTTTAAATTAACTAGTGATAGAACTTTAACTAAGACTACACCTTATAGTAGACTTGCTAAAGACTGTGAATTAATAAGTGTTAAAATAGCAAAGACTGAAGATAAATTAGAAAGTGTTATGAAGAGTTTAGGTAGTTTAAAAGAAGACGAGAACAGGGCTCGTGAACAACTTAGTGAAATAAGAAGAATACTTAAAGAAGCAAAGAGTAAGATTAAAGATTATAAGTTACCTTTTATACCTAAATTATATTATGTTGAATTAAGTGAAGCAAAAGAAGGTATGCAAAGTATAAAAGAAGAATTAGAAAAGAAACCTATTGTTATAAATGACCTTAATACTAGGGTTGATACTGGTAGAGATTTAGTATTAAAATTATATACTTTAACTAATGAATTAACTAAAACTGCTGCTATGGCTGAGATGGCAATAGTGTATGGGAATAGGTATCGTTCTAGTTATAAAGAGATAGATAATGAACTTAGAAAAGCAGAGAAAGAGTTTAGAAAGGGAGAATATAAAAAGAGTTTAGAAATAAGTCTTAGTAGTCTTAATATGGTTGAACCTGGAATACATAAGAAATTACTTAGTGCTTATGAGAATTAATAGGAAGTGAATTATGGCAAAGAAGAAAGTTAAAAAAGAAGAAAGTAAAAAAGAATTTCCGTATACAAGAGAATTAGAAGGTTTGTTTTTAGTACTTGCTGGGATACTTGGGTTTGGTAAATTTGGACCTGTTGGTAGAGTTATAAAGAATTTTGCTATATTTCTTTTTGGAAATTGGTATGTTTATGGACTTATCGCTATTGTAGTTTTTGGAATTGCTCTTCTATTTAAAAGAAAAGAATTTAATTATTTTAGTGCTAGATTAATAGGTGTTTATACATTAATAATTGCAGTTTTATTACTAGCGCATCTTAATTATGTTAAGGTAGAGGGGTTAGAAGCAAAAGTTATATTAAGTAGTACAATTAAAAATATTACTGCTTCATTTAAGAGTGAGAATTTAATACCTTATACTGGAGGAGGTATTATAGGTGGGTTACTTGCAGCAGCATTTGTTTCTCTTTTTGATGTAACTGGTACATTTATAGTAAGTGTAGTAATAATATTATTTGGAATAATGATGCTTTTTGATATAACATTAAGAGATATGTTAAATATAATAATTAAACCATTTGAGAAGACTAAAGAAACTATAGAAGAAATGGCAGCAAGAGGGGCAGAAGAATTAGACGAGAAGGCACGGGAAGAGGATGCTAAAGAGCAAGAAGAGATAGACGATGGGAAGGTAGTAATAACTAATATAAATGAAATAACACATAGAGATACAGTACAAGAAGAACCTGTGGAAGAAGAACACGCTTCTTTAGCAAGTCTTGCTATGGAAATGAATATAGAAAATGAGAAACCTAAGTTTGACGATAGTGAATACGTATTACCACCTCTTGATTTATTAAAGGGTAGTAAGAGTAAAGGTAAAGTAAATTCTACTGAATTTATAAGTAGTAATAATAAAATATTAGAAAGAGTTTTTAATGATTTTGGTATTCAAGGTAAAGTTACTCAAGTACACGTAGGGCCTACTGTTACTCAATATGAAGTTGAATTAAAAGCAGGAACTAAAGTAAATAAAATAACAAGTATAAATAGAGAGATTGCTCTTGCTTTAGCGGCTAAAGATGTTAGAATACAAGCACCTATACCAGGTAAAAGTACTATAGGAATAGAGATACCTAATCCAGTTACTAGTGAAGTTAAAATGAAAGATATATTAGCAGGTATACCTAAGAAGTTAGATTCTAGTAAGTTAGTTGCACCTTTAGGGCTTGATATAATGGGTAATATTCAATATTTTGAAATAAATAAAGCACCTCATATGTTAGTAGCGGGTGCGACTGGTAGTGGTAAATCTGTATGTATAAATAATATAATAACATCAATATTAATGAGGGCTAAACCTGACGAAGTAAGAATGATTTTAGTAGACCCTAAAAAGGTTGAATTAAATTGCTATGAAGGTGTACCTCATTTAATGAGGCCTGTTGTAACTGACCCGAAAAAGGCTGCTGTTGCTTTACAAAAAGTATGTATGATAATGGACGAAAGATATGATATGTTTGCAAATAGTGGAACTAGAAATATATCTTCATATAATGAATATGTAGAAAAAAATAAAGCAAAGAAACCTGAACTTGAGAAGATGCCATTCATTTTAGTAATCATAGACGAACTTGCTGATTTAATGATGGTTGCAAGTAAAGAAGTAGAAGAATCAATTATGAGAATTACACAACTAGCGAGGGCTGCTGGAATACATTTAATAGTAGCAACTCAAAGACCTAGTACTGATGTAATAACAGGTATTATTAAATCTAATATACCTACTCGTGTAAGTTTTATGGTATCTTCATTTGTAGACTCAAGAACTATACTAGATATGGGCGGGGCTGAAAAATTATTAGGTAAAGGAGATATGTTATTTTTACCACCTGGAGAACCAAGTCCAATTAGAATACAAGGCTCTTATGTTTCTGACGAAGAAATAAATGCTGTTGTTGAATTTGTTAAAAAGAACTCTACTCCAAGATATGACGAAGCAATGATAAATTTAGATAAACAAAAAGAAGAAAGTAGTATACCAGGAAGTGATGCACCACTAAAAGAAGATGGGGAAGACCCATTATATAATGAAGTAGTAGAATTTGCTGTTAAAACTGGTAAAATAAGTGCTTCTTTAATACAAAGAAAGTTTAGATTAGGTTATAATCGCGCTGCTAGAATGATAGATTTATTAGAAGAAAAAGGTATAATAGGACCTCAAAATGGTTCTAAACCAAGAGAAGTTTTAGTAAGATTAGACCCGAATGCTAATAGTGAGGTAGATAGTGAAGAATAATATAAATTATGTAATAGTAAATGGAGAAAAATTAAGAGTATTAAATGAAACAGATAGTAGTAGTGTTATAATAGGTAATATATCTTCTATAACAGTTTCTAGTGAAGAAGTGAGTGTAGAAGTATTAAAAAAAGATTATTTAGAAGAACCTTTATTTAAAGAAATACTAGAATATTTAATAGAAAAAGGATATATAACTGCTAGTTTATTACAAAGAGAATTTAAAATAGGTTATAATAGGGCTATAAGAGCAATTAATTCTTTTTTAGATAAAGGGTTAGTTAAAGAAGAAGATAATAAGTTTGTTTCATTAATAAATGAAAAAAAGGATAGTGAATAGTTATGCCAACAGCGCATATTGAAAGTAAAAAAGAAGATATATCAAATTTAGTAATAATGCCTGG
>CANRGI010000077.1 GCA_947630095.1 uncultured Bacilli bacterium | reverse complement strand
CGTGATCAATATATTTTTCTAAAGTAGGAAAAGCATTTTGTAATAATATTGCTGCTTGACTTCCAGCAACCTTTCTAATTATTATTGTATTACAAACACCATATTTTCTTATTTTTTTATTAACTATTTTCCTATACTTACTAACCCTAGAACTAAGAGGAATAAACCATAAAATATCCCCATCCTTAATTGTAAAATAAGTTGGTCTTTTCTTTCCCCTTTCGTGATTTTGCATAAGGTTTTCGTCATTAACAATATTAAAATATTCATCTTTAATATGATATAGATATCCTGTTTTTACTTTCATTTTCAACACACTCCCCACATACACTATAACACAAAATAAAAGAAAACTCCACATATTTTATGAAGTTTTTCTGCATTTTCGGCTGGGATCATTTATTACTCGCTAGCCACCCAGAAGCGAGAAACATTGTCGGCTGGGATCATTTATTACTCGCTAGCCACCCAGAAGCGAGAAACATTTCCATTTAAAATGCAATATAAATATACCACACTTCCACATAAATTTCAACCACTTACACTAGAAAAACTCTACTTTATTTAAATATAACCCATTAGGTATCACTTTCAAACTAACACTACCTTTACTCTTTTTATTTAATATATCTTCTACTTCATTATATTTTATCTTTCCTTCATTTACTAACAATAACACACCTACTATATACCTTACCATATATCTTAAAAACCCATTAGCCCTTACATATATCTTTAATACCCCATCTTTTTCTTCAAATTTTATATATTTTATTTCTCTTACATAATCATTTCTACTATCACTAGAAGTAAAACTTTCAAAGTCTTTCTTCCCTATTAAATATTTACTTGCTTTCTTTAATAATTCTATATCTATTTTTTTATTATATTCTAGTCTTAAATTTCTCATATAAGGAGTATATTCTCTTGTATTTATTATATATACATATTCCTTACTTTTAACACTATACCTCGCGTGAAACTTATCACTTACTTCCCTTATCTCTTTCACATATATATCTTTACTTATTATTTTATTCATACTTATTTTAATTTTATTTATATCTATATTTTTATTAGTATCTATATGAAAATAAAAATTATTCGCGTGTACTCCTCTATCTAATCTTGAAGTAGGTACTACCTTAACTTCTTCATTTAATATCTTACTTAATACCCTATTTACTTCCCCACATACACTTCTTTTATCTTTCTGTACTTGTGTTCCATAATAATCTCTCCCATCAAAACTTATATTAAATAAATACCTCATATTATACCTACCTCAGTAACATAAGAAAATACAAACACTATATGTATACCTAATAATATTAAATCACTAAACCCTACTTTTTTAACTCTTAAATTAGTTCTATATTTTTTAACATCATACATCTTTAATTCACTATTAAATTTTACTAATCTTATCTTTTCTATTGTTAATCTTAAAGTATTTTTAAGTGAACTCAAACTAGCATATATCCTAGATAATACATCTCCGTGAAAATAATCAAGTCCTCTTGCAGATGCACTTTTAAGCACACTTTGTTCAGTTGTAAACATCATAGGAAAAAATGTTATTATACTTACTAACAAGTTAGATAATCTTCCTAATTTAAAATTAAATATATTAAATGGAGTCAAACACTTTTCTATACCATATTTTAGTTCACTAGGACTAGTCGTATAAAATATAAGTGCTAAATTCTCTATCACACAAAATAATTTTAATAATATCACTAAAGCACTTTCTAATTCTAACCCTTTACTTGCTAACATAAATATTATAATTATAAAAATATACCTTAACCCATATAACATATCAAAATAAAACCTCATAGGTACCCTACTTAAGTACATCATAAATACTATTAAAAAAAACATAACTACGTGTAATCTTATATTCTCACTACCTATAATAGGAATTAAAAACAAAAATAAACATATAAATTTTATAACAGGATTTATTTTATGTATACTACTATTTACTGGATAAAAAGACCCAAAAAACTTATTGCTTAACATTATCTTCCACCTCTCTTACAAGTTCTTCTATATTATTAGTTAATTTTAATTTAATATCTTTTTTACTTGCTTCATTTATAAATCTTAATATACTAGGCATTTTTAAATTGTAACTATCTAATAATACACTATCACTTAATAAATCTTTTACTCCACTAGTTATAAGTGACCCGTGATATACTATATTAACCCTATCTGCTATTTCATACACAAAATCAGTATCTTTAGTAAGTATTATTATAGTTTTATTATATTTTTCTTTTAATAATACTATTAATTTCTTTAATTCTTCTATATCATTATAACTTATAAAATAAGTTGGTTCGTCTAATATTATTACATTAGGATTAAATATTAATATACTAGCAAGTGATACTTTCTTTTTCTCTCTTAAACTTAATTCACTTATTTTTTTATTTAAATAACTATCATTAAGTCCTACTAAAGTAAGTGCTTCACTTTGTCTAATCATTTTTTTATTAATTTTATATTTAAAATATTTTACTCCAAATAATAACTCGTCACTTACTGTCTTATTAAATAGCATTAAACTAGGGTCCATTGTAACAAGCCCGATATTAGTCCTTAACCTATTTACTTTTTTAATAACCCCTTTATCATTTACAAATTTACCTATATAAACTTTCCCTATTAAAGGCCTAGAAGTAGCATTAATTAAATCTCCTATCTTAGATATCCCACTTTCACTATCTCCTAAAAAAGCAGTAATACTATTATCTTTTATTAATGTAGAAAAATTCTTTAAAAACGTCATTTCAAGTGGTGTATTTATATTCTCTTTATATGTTACATTATCAAACTTTATTTCCATAACTTCATCACCAACCCTTGATAAGAAAAATTATAACTTTCTATTAACCCTAAATCATATAATCTTTTATTCACTTCTACTATAAAAGGTAATTTATACCCTAATTTCTTTATTATATCTTCTTCATTTAACACACTTACAGTACTACCTTGTATTAATATTTTATCTTTATTACTAATAACTATATAATCTCCAAGTAAACCTTCTTCTATATTAGAAGTAAAATTAAATACTATATTACCTTTACTTACATATTTCTTTATTATTTTCTCTACTAAAAACCTATCGTCTTCGTCTAAACAAACTAACACATTATCTAATATTAATATCTTAGGTTCACTTATAAGCACTTCCCCTATACTTAACTTAGTACGATTAGATAATGTTAATGTACTAGGTGGTTTATCTAATAAATCTGTTATTTTAAGTTCTTCTGCCATATCATATATTCTATCTTTCATTTCTTTTTTATTTAAAGCCATACTTTCTAAAGGAAATGCTAAACTATCCATAACAGTTTCTGATATATATACATTTAATGAAATAGAAAAACTAGAAAGCCCTACTAACTTTCTTAATTTATCTTTATTTGCTTTAATACCATCTATACTAATAAAATTATTATCATATTTATATATTAAATTATTAATAAAGTTATCATTTAAATCTCCTAAAAAAGTAACAAAATCTCCACTTTTAAACTTAAAGTTAATATCTTTATTATACTGATACTCTACATACATTTTCTTCACCAATTATATTATACAATAACTAACTAGATTATTAAAGAGTATTTAAAAATTCAATAAGTTTATCATAATTAATAAAACTATTTTCTAATTTCTCTTCTACTAACAATTTAACTTGATTTATTTTAATATCTTTATTATATTCTATATTTGATTTATCTTTATATAAATTATAATTATTATCTCTAGTACTATTATAATAACTTATATCATTTTCTTTATTTATAACTATTACACTTATACCTAATCTATTTAATTTACTTACTACATTTGAAAATACATTACTAGGAAAACATACTAAATTATTTTTAACTTTATACCCAAATACATCCCATATTATAAGTGCATCTTCATTATAAGTCTTATAAAAATTTCCATATTTAACTAATACTACTTTATCATTATTTTGCATCTTTTTAATTCTATATAAAGCCTCTTTATTCATAAATCACTCTCCTTATATTTCCATTATTTTATTATATAAACTAGTATTACACCTCTCTAAAAAACCTTTATAACTTGCCCTACTTCTTAAATATTTTTCATAGTCATATTTTTTTAAATTCTTAAGTCTTCTTGATATTCTCCTAGAAGTATCTTTATTATATCTAATTATTAATTTATTATTTTTAGTTTTAAAAGTATACCCTAAAAAAGTAACTCCATTACTAAGTCTATAAATATTACTCTTTTTATTAGTAAATAACTTTAATTCTTCTATTTTTAATTTTATTAATTGATACCCTTTCTTAAGTTTATCTAAATCAGTATCTAATATTATTAAATCGTCCATATATCTAATATAATTTTTAAACTTTAAATCTTCTTTAATATAATGGTCTACACTATTTAAATAATAAACTGCAAGTATTTGACTAGTCATATTCCCTATAGGTAACCCTTTCCCATTATAATAAAGCGGGATTGCTTTTAACATCTCTATCTTTTTTATCTTATCTTTTTCACTTATATTTAACCTTTCTACTCTTTTTATCTCTTTATATACCATATATTTAATTTCTTTATTTATATAATTATGATTAGTACTATCTAATATATTATCTATTAATTTTAAAGCATTTTTATCTTTAATTTTCTTTCTTATTAATTCTTTACATATATTATGGTCTATATTATAAAAATACTTACTTATATCTATCTTTAATACGTATATTTCTTTATTTGAATTAATTAATCTACTTACATATTTATTAAATAATTTAAACGCGTGTCCACTTCCTTTATTATATCTAGTAGCAACATTACTATCTATTAAAGTGCTATCTAAAGCAGGAAGTAATATATACTTTGCTACTAAATGATTTACTATCTTATCTTCTACTTTTTCACTCATTATAAGTCTATACTTAGGTTCTTTTATTATAAATATTCTATACCTATCAAAGACATAATTATTATTATATAATTTAGTTAATATTTCTTGTAAATTTTGATTTAAATTAAGTGAAAACCTATATACTTCCTTTTTATTCCTACAATTTTGTTTAATAGTTTTATACATAGCCTTGGCATTATTAATTGATAATATATTTTCATAGAGGTTGTTCTTTCGTTTCATTATTTATCCATCCATAAGTCATTTTTCTTATTTCATTTAAACAAGTAATAAATGAATTAAATCTTTTCTTTTTAATAATACCTTTATCTAATATAACACCTATATAATAATCTACTAAACTTATATTTATTAATATCTCTTTTTGATACTTATTCCTTATATTACCTTTATTAACATTAGCACGTATACAATTATCTATTAGTGAATACATATTTTCTTCTAATTTAATTTTAAGAGCAAGATGTGTTTTAGGAAATGAAGAAAAAATATATATATCAGTATACTCAAGTAACCATTTAATCTTATCTAATATCTTAAATTCTTTCATATTTTCCTTTCTTAACCCAAAAAAAAGGGCAGTAATCTTATTACTACCTTATATAAGAATTCTATCATATTTTACCATAAATGTACATACATAAATTGACAAATTATTTATTTTTTTATATAATTAAATTACATTTAATTAGTGCACATATTTATGTGGTTTTTTCACTTAAGTGGTCAGTCTCCTTCGGGAGGCATTTTTTATGCCTTAGTTATCTGCTGCTGCACACTCCGCTGATATTGTTGGAATATATGGGTCGTCTGTTGTCCCTTTGCCTGTTACTTCTACACAAGACTTTAGAGATAACACTGGACGAACGCCGCTCGAATCGCGGACATAGTTGTAGTTCAAGCGGCCAGGGCTGCCTGAACCGTTCACGCGGAACACGTACGCCCAGCCATCGCTGTCTGCGTGATACGGACTCATTGTCCACCAATATGTAGACCCAGTTACGCTACTTCCACTGCTATTTAAATAATAGTAAGTTTTATCAC
>CANRGI010000076.1 GCA_947630095.1 uncultured Bacilli bacterium | reverse complement strand
TACACGCTTTTTAATTTTATTTTTAGTATAACCATTTATAAGTAAAACTAATTCTATATTTTGATAAACTGTATAACTATTAACTAAATTAAAATTTTGAAATATATTTCCTATATACTTTTTTCTATATATTTCATAGTCTTCTAAAGTATAATGACTAGTTTCTTCTCCATTTATAAGCATTTCTCCTTCTTGATATGTATCAAGTCCACTTATAACATTTAAAAGAGTTGATTTACCACTTCCACTTTCTCCAGTAATAGCAACAAATTCTCCCTTTTCAAATTTTAAACTAACTTTACTAAAACCAGATGTAACCATACCTTTTGCATAATAAAATTTAGATACTTTCTTTAGTTCTATCATAATTTGCCTCCTAGATAAAGGATACTACATTTACTTAAATTTTAAAACATATTTTAAGTTGCTTTACATATAATTTAAAGTGCAAAAAAAATACTTAAAGTTTTTTTAAGCATTTTCTCCTGTTCTTTTATAATTAAATGAATATATACGGCAACTTCTATTAGTTTTAGTTATTATACAAGTTAGTGATTCTTGTGGTGGTTCCTCTACTTCACCATTACAATATATATTAAAACTATCACTTACTTTATCTTTACTAATCTCTTTTTTAGATAACCCGTCTTCACTACTAACATTTATTCCAAAATTTTTATTAGCAATTTTCATACTTAATACTTCTCCATAATTATTAACTGTAATATCGTAATAAAAATCACTCTTATCTTCTATTTCTAACTCTTTAGTAGTCGCATCTTTTCCTTTACAAAATCTTTTAGTATAGTCTCCATTACTTGAGTTATATATATATGTAGTAGGCGCGTGATTATAAACATTTAATACTTCGTCATAAAACGCAGATTTGCGCGCACTATTGAAAAGCCCTATCACATTGGGAGTAACAAGCATCATTATTACCCCCAAAAGAGCAATAACTGCTATTAATTCTATTAATGTAAAACCTCTTTTTTTCATAATCACTTCTCCTTTAATTTAACTACTGTAACACCATCATTAAAGTTATCTGTTTTAAATGATAATACTCTTTTATCTTTATTTAAATATTCGTGTACTTTATGCTTTAATATTCCACTCCCCTTACCGTGTATTATTATTATATCATAATTTCTTAATTTTATATTATCACTTATAAATTCATTTACTTTCATAACTGCATATATACTATCAAACCCGTGTAAATCTATACTAGGGTACATTGTATAAAATGGATTATCTATTTTTTTCATATATTTTATAAACCTCTACTACATCAGGAATACTTACACTAGAACCCATTACTTTAACAGATAGTCCTGCTGCTATATTAGCAATTTTTAAACATTTTTCTAAAGGTAAATTTTTACTTAACCCATATACAAATGCCCCGTGAAATATATCTCCTGCACTAGTAGTATCTTTTGCTCTAACTTTAATACCACTCATCATTTTTATTTTATCTTCTAATTTATAAATACAACCCTTTTCCTCTATAGTTATAAGTATATTACCAGGAAATTCTTTTTCTAAATTATTAAATACTCTTTTTAAACTATCGGCATCACTAAAGTCAATTTTCTCTTTACTAGCAAGTTCTGCAAATTCTTTAGAACAAACTACATAATCACATATCCTAGCAATTTTTACTATCTCTTGATTATATTTTCCAGCATCTATCACCCTTATAGCATTAGGAAACTTCTTTATAGCACTTACTGCCAAGTTATAGTGTTCCCCATCTACTAATATTATATCAGGTTCTATTTTATATTCTATATTTTCACTTACTTCTATAGGACTTTTAACATTAAATAATGTCCTAGAAGCATTTTTTTCATTTACTAATATAAATGTTCTAGTTGTTTCTATTTCTTCTTTTCTTATAATATAATCTGTATTAACATTATTTTCTTTAAGTGCCTTTATAACAGCATCCCCATATATATCATTACCAATAACACTAGTTAAATATACTTCTGTATCCCATTTACCAAGTAACAAAGAAGCAGTAAGACTAGGTCCTCCTACACATTCAATTTTACTTGCTAATCTATTTTTAGTATTTTCTTTAGGAAAATCAGAGATAGGCATAGATATATCATAACTAGAATGCCCCACACATAAAACTTTCATATTTCCTCACCTTTGTATTCTTTTTCTATAAATTATTATAGCATTAAAGATACCATTTGAAAAGTAAAAATATTTGACAACTTAAATAAACAAAGTATAATTAAATTATAAATGAATAAAATTATTTTAAAAAGGTCGTGTTATTATGTATGATATTATTATTATAGGTGCAGGTCCTGCAGGCCTTACTGCTGGTTTATATGCCCTAAGGGGAAATAAAAAAGTTTTAATTTTAGAAAGTAATTCTTATGGAGGTAAAATAATTAATGCTTCTTCTGTTGAAAATTACCCAGGAATATTAGAAATAAGTGGTTTTGACTATGCAACCAATTTATATAATCAAGTTAAATCTCTAAATGGTATAATTAAATATGAAAAAGTTACTAAAGTAACTAAAAATAGAACTGTTATAACTAATAAAAATAAATATAAAACTCACTCTGTTATAATTGCAACTGGTTCTAATTATAAACGTTTAGAACTCGAAAATGAAACCTCTCTTTTAGGTCACGGTATTTCCTACTGTGCTACTTGTGATGGTAACTTTTTTAAAGATAAAATAGTCGCTGTTGTAGGTGGAGGTAACACTGCTCTTACTGATACATTATATCTAAAAGACATAGCAAAAAAAGTTTATTTAATTCATAGAAGAGATACTTTTAAATGTGATAATAAATATTTAAATGAAGTAAAAAAATATAATAATATTGAAATTATTTTAAATTCTAATATAACTAAAATAAATGGTAAAGATAAATTAACTAGTATAGTTTTAAATGATAATAAAGTTTTAGATATTGATGGTTTATTTATTGCTATCGGACAAACACCTAATAATCTAATATTTAAAAATGTAGTTGATTTAGACGAACAAGGTTATATTATAACTCATAATGATGTTAAAACTAAAACTAAATACATATATGCTTGTGGAGATAATAGAAAAAAATCACTTAGACAACTTACAACAGCAGTTTCAGATGGTTCTATCGCTTCTACTCTAGCAATAGAAGAATTAAATGATTGGAGTAACTATGAAAAAAATTCTAATTGTAGAAGACAATATAAGTATAAATAATTTATTAAAAGAATTACTTTCTAAAGAGTATTCTACTATAAGTGCTTATTCAGGAACAGAAGCATCTCTTTTATTAAACTCTAATGATATAGATTTAATATTACTAGATTTAACTCTACCTGGTATAAGTGGTTTAGAAATAATTAAAAAATATAATAATATACCTATTATAGTACTAAGTGCGAATAAAAAGATAACTGATAAAACTAATACCCTTTTAATAGGCGCAAATGACTATATTACTAAACCATTTAATAATGACGAACTTCTTGCTAGAATTAAAGTACAATTAAGAATTAATGAACATAATAATAAAGATTTAAAATATAAAGAACTTAAATTACTTAATGACTCTCATACTTTATTAATTAATGATAATAAAGTTAATCTAACTAAAACTGAATATGCAATTTTAAAGCAACTCCTATTATCCCCTTCTAGTGTTATTTCTAAAAGTAGATTACTAGATTTAATTAGTATTGATACTATAGACTGTGACGAAAACTCCTTAAAAGTTCATATTAGTAATATTAAAAGAAAGATAAGAAAGTATACTTCATACCCATATATCGAATGTATATGGGGTTTAGGTTATAAAATGTATAATGATAATCTTAACTAAATCTTAACTTTTTCTTAACCATTTTCTTAATCTTTTTTTTATAAAATGATAAAGAAAGGAGAAATAATGGAATATATATTAAAAACAGAAAATCTTACTAAAAAATATAAAAACTTTAAAGCACTTGATAATGTTAATTTAAAAGTACCCGCCTGTTCTATCTATGGTCTTATAGGAAAAAATGGTGCAGGTAAATCTACTTTAATACGTATTATCACTTCACTAGAAACCCCAACCTCTGGCTCATACTCTTTATTTAATACTAAATTTGATAGCAAAGAAATATACCAAATAAGAGAAAGAGTCAATGCTCTTTTAGATAAACCTTCCCTAATTTTAAATATGACTGCTTATGAAAACTTAACTTTAGAATATTTAACTGTAGGCTTACCTTCTTTAGATGGTATAAATGATTTACTTGATTTAGTAGGTTTATCTAATGTTAAAAATAAAAAAGTTAAAACTTTTTCACTAGGTATGAAACAAAGATTAGGTATAGCCCTTTCTCTAGTATCTAACCCAGACTTTATTTTACTAGACGAACCCATTAATGGACTAGACCCAGAAGGAATTATAAGTATTAGAGAACTTATTTTAAAATTAAATAAGAAAAAACATATTACTATACTTATATCAAGTCATTATCTTGACGAACTATCCAAAATAGCGACCCACTATGGATTTTTAGATAAAGGTAAATTAATAAAAGAAATAAGCGCTAATGAATTAAATAACTTAACACAAAAGAAAACAGAACTTAAAGTAACTAATATTAAAGAAGCAGTAAAATATTTTGAACAAAATAACATTTCTTATGAAGTAATAGATAATACTTCTTTAGTTATATTTGATAAAATAAATATATCTGAATTTATTTTATATCTATCTAAACATAACACTGAATTAAAAGAAATAAAAAATACAGAAGAAACTTTAGAAAATTACTACATAAATTTAATGGGAGAAAACAATGATTAAATTACTTAAAGCAAATTTTTATAGACTTAAAAAAAATAAAATATTTTACTTATTTTTATTATTTACTATTTCTTATATTATATTTCTAACTTTTACTGAATATAGAAGTATGACTAAATATAATAATATTATTTTTACTAATGATTTATTATTTAAATATTCTAACTTTATAGGTATTTTAATAAGTATATTTACTATTATGTTTAATGGTAGTGAACACTTTGATGGCATTATAAAAAATAAAATCATTATAGGTCATAAAAAATCTAATATCTATTTATCTAATTTAATAACTAATATTCATGCTTGTATATTTATATATATTATTTATATTGTTTTAATAGGTATAATAGGTTCTTTCTTATTTAATAAAATTATCTTTAATACTGAATTATTTATTAAACTTATTAATGTATTTTTACTTATTATATCTTATTCTAGTATATTTACATTTATTACTATGAACATAACTTCTGAATACCTTAGTTCTATAATTAATATATTATTATCTTTCATATTTATTATATTATCTTTAATGTATTCTTCTAAATTATCTGAAACTAAATATAATACTAAAGCACTTATCACTGATAATACTACTAATACATTTACTTATATTAAAGAACTAAACCCATCATACCCATCTAAAAAAGAAAGAAAACTATATAAATTTTTACTTAACATTAACCCTTCAGGAATAAGTTATCAATTAAATAATAAACCTTATACTGATATAAATATACTTATAATTTATAGTTCTGTTTTTATACTTTTATCTAATTTTTATGGTATAATAATATTTAAAAAGAAAGAATTTACCTAGAAAGGACTGATTATAATGAGTAGTTTAATTATTTTATTACTTCTTCTTATTATAATCTTTTTTATTATTAAATTAATATGTTTAAATAATGAATTTAAAAGTATTAATAAAGAATTACATAATAAAATAGAAAACACTAATAACTTAATTACTACATCTACTTATAATAAAAATCTAAATAATATAATAATCTCTTTAAATAAAGAACTATCTTACATACATAAAAAAGAATTAGAATATAAAGAAAATAATCAAGAATTATATAAACTTATAACTGATATAACCCACGACCTTAAAACCCCTTTAACTGCTATAAAAGGTTATATTGATTTATTAGATAAAGAATATAAAAAAGAATATATTAGTGTAATAAATAATAATAT
>CANRGI010000075.1 GCA_947630095.1 uncultured Bacilli bacterium | reverse complement strand
CTTCGTCTCTAAAACAAGGCGCTATTTGAAAATATCTATTGAAACCACTACACATAAGTAATTGTTTAAATATTTGAGGCGCTTGTGGTAAAGCATAAAATTTACCTTTAAACTTTCTTGATGGTACTATAAAATCTCTTGCCCCTTCAGGACTAGAAGCAGTTAATATTGGTGTTTGTATTTCAGTAAATTTCATATCTTTCATAGTACTTCTAATAAAATCTATTACTTGACTTCTAAATATTATATTATTATGTACTTCACTATTTCTTAAATCTAAATATCTATATTTTAATCTAGTTTCTTCACTTGAAGTCTTACTTGTCTTTACTTCAAAAGGTAAAGTTTTATAAACATCTCCTAAAACAGTTAACTAAGTAATACTTTACCTGTCATTGTAACAGTTGCTTCTCTATTTAATTTAGAATACATTTCTACTTCTTTACTTATTAACTGTACTATACCACTTTCGTCTCTTAAAGTAATAAAAACTAACCCTCCTAAATTACGAACAGTATCTATCCAACCAGCAAGTCTTATTTCTTTTCCTTCCATTTTAGCATTTACTTCCCCACAGTAAACATTTCTAAATTTATTTTCCATATATACCTCCAAATAAAAAGTCTATAACTTAAGGGTTCAAATAGAACGGTACCACCTTAATTTATAGACTTAGTCTATACTCTTTATCTTTAACGCAGAACTACGATTATTTAGCGCTTTGTATCTTCTTAAATATTACTCTTATTAGTTTACACCTACCACTAACTCTCTATAAAGATAATATCTATTACTCCTCAAAACAAATAATATAATTAAATTATAGACCCATAATTTTTATAAGTCAATAATTTTTATTTCATAATATTTTCTTTATTTAATACTATCTCACTTATCTCGTGTAACTTTTGTTTTTCCTTAACTCCTACTTTAATATAATTAGAAGTATGCCCTAGAAAAAGACCATTTTTTTCTTCTTCAAATAACACTTTCATTTTCTTACCATAATATTTTGAATAAAATTCATTTTCTAATTTATCACTTAACATTTCTAACTCTTTAACTCTTTTTTTCTTAATATTCCCGTCTATTTTATCACTCATTTTACTAGCAGTAGTACCTTCTCTATCACTATAAGGAAAAATATGTACTTTAGTTAATTTAAGTTCTTCTATAAATTCTAAACTTTCTTTAAAATCTTCTTCACTTTCACTAGGAAATCCTACTATAACATCAGTAGTAATACTTACATCTTCTTTTATACTTCTTATATATTCTATTTTTTCTTTATAAAACTTTTTATCATATTTTCTATTCATTAATTTAAGTATTCTATCACTACCAGACTGAAGTGGTATATGTAAATGTGGTACTAATTTCTCATTTTCACTAAATATTTTAAGTACCTCTTCATTAAGTTCATTTATTTCTATAGAACTTATCCTAAGTCTAACTAACCCATCTATTTTAACTAATTCTTTTAATAGATTAGCAAAATTATGCTCCCCATCATTATAAGCACCAGTATGTATTCCAGTAAGCACTATCTCTTTATGTCCATTTTTAACTAATTCTTTTACTTCGTTTATAACACTTTCAAATTTCTTACTTCTAAGTCTACCTCTAACATAAGGAATAATACAGTAACTACAAAAATTATTGCATCCATCTTCTATTTTAACAAATGCCCTAGTTCTATTTTCCATATATTCTATTTCCATATTTTCAAATTCTACCCTAGACACATCATAAAATCTTATTATCTTTTGTCTATTAGTTAAATATTCGTCTAAATAATCTACTATTTTAGATTTATCTTTATTACCTATTATAATATGTGCATCGAGATTTTCTAACTCACTTATCATATTTTTATTATAACAATTTTGTGAAAAACAACCACATACTATTATTATTGCTTCAGGATATTTCTTACTAATACTATGTATCATTTGTCTACTTTTTCTATCACTCATATTAGTTACACTACAAGTATTAATAACATAAACATCTGGATTTTCTTCACTAAAAACAAAACCCTTTTCTAAGAAAAGGTTATGTATATATTCACTTTCATAAGTATTTACTTTACAACCTAATGTCTTTATACAAAATTTAATCATAATGCTCTTCTAAACTCCTTTAATGCTTCTAAAAATGCTTCCTCTTTATAATAAGGTTTATTTTTATCTTCTTCTACTTCTATTTTATTTTGTATTTTATTAGTATCTACTTTTCCAACGTGTATTCCTTCAATATTCTCTTCACTTTCATAACTAACTATGCCCTCAGTGGCTCTTTCTAATAGTTCTTGATAACTTATTATTGCTTTATTTTCTTCTTCCTCTTCATACTTTCTAATTTGTTCTCTATGCTCATTAGTTAATCCACTTGCTTCCATATCTTTCATTTTATTATCAAGTTCACTCGCACTTATTATAGCATTTAATTCTTGCTCATTTTCGTGTTCTCTTATCTCGTCTAAAGCACTTCTTTCTTCTTTAACAGTTTTCATTTCATTTAAAGCATTTACACTTTTTTCTAAATCAAAACTCTCTCTAACTAACTCTTGAGCACGGTTAATATCTTCATTTTTAACTTCTTCTTTTATACTGCTTACTACTTCACCATTTTCAAAATCAAACTTTGATTGATCAACTCTAACTTTCTCTAATTGTTTAGGTTTCACTTCTCTTTTTTCTGTAGGTTTTTCAAATATATTATCTTGTAATACTTCGTCTATCTTATCGTCTATATTATCTTCTTCTGCTTCTTCTTCAAAATAAGTATTAAATGGACTTTTTACTTCAATATCTCCCTTTTTAGGCATCTCGTCTAAAATAGATTTTTTAGGCAATTCACTAACTTTAGGAGTAGTATCTATTTCTTTTCTCTCTTCTTTTATTTCACGCACTCTAGTATCTTTAGGTACTTCATTTTTCTCTATTTTAACCCGTTTCATTGACTCAGTATTAAGTTTAAAGTCAGTATCTTCGTCAAACATATCTTCTCTATCATTTATTTGTAATTTAACTAAATATACTATTATTCCAATTATTAAAACTACCATAATAATTAGAAATACTAAAAATATATCGCCTTTCACTAATAATTTAAACATATTATCAATACTTTCTTTCATTTTTCTTCACCCATTTAAATAATTTATTATAGACATAACTACTATTATAACAGTTTCTGTCCTTAGTACATTGTTACCAAGTGATGTTTTAATAAATCCTATACTTTCTAATATTTCTTCTTCGTCTTTACTAATTCCACCCTCTGGTCCAAATACTATATTTATTGTATCATAGATAAATGGTTGTTTTAACACTTTATTAATTTTTTTTACATTTTCACTGTCAAGAGAACATAATATATTTACACCCTTTACACACTTTATATCATTTATATTTATTATTTCATTTACTTTAGGAATATTTATACGCCTAGACTGTTCACTTGCTTCTTTTGCTATTTTCCTCCATCTTTCTAACTTCTTTTCTTCTTTATCTTTACTTAATATAAATTTAGAATGTTTAAAATTAATTGGAGAAAATTCACTTACACCCATTTCAGTCCCTTTTTCTATTATAAAACTCATTTTTTCTTCATTTAAAACTGGAATATATGCTTTAACATATACACTATTATCTTTTTCTTTATAAATACTTTCTATAGTAGCACTTTTATATCCTGAATTTAAAATAGCATTATAAGATACTCCCTCATAATTAACTATTACTTTGCATCCACTTTTCATTCTCATAACATTTTTTATATGATGTATATCACTTTCTTCAAAATATAAAACATTATCTATTTTTTTATTACTAAAATATTGTTGCATAATCTCTCCTTTAAATAAATATTATCATAACTATATTATTACATCAAGAAAAAAAGGCCTTAAAAGCCTTAAGTTACATCTACACAAGTAAATGATATATCATAGTTATAAATAACAAATTTTTTATTAACTACTACATCAGCAGCACATAATTTATTACCTATTCTTATTTCTTCTAAGTAATTTTCTTCTTCTAATTTTTCAGTTGATATTTCTAAAGGAAATTTAACATCATTATCCCCTATATAATTGTATACACTATTTCTAATAGACTGTTTCATTTTAACATATTCTATTTCTCCATTAAATTTATAACCAAGTAATAGAATAGTTGAAATAATAACTACTACTAAACCTCCCCATACTAGAATAACTTTATTACTCATTAGTCGTCCTTTCTTTCTTCATATCCGTCACTTTCATAATCTTTGCATTTTAAGTAAGCATCATATTGTATAGTATTGTTTCTATCTAAATAAACGGAAACATACCCAGAACAGTCTCTACCTTTACTATCTTCTAATTTATCTAAGTAATTATTATCTATTAATTGACTTACCCTAATATTTAAAGTATCTACTCCTAATTGATTATCATAAAAATCTTTTATATATTTTTTAGTAGCATCAACCATTTGTATTTTAAGTTCAGCATAAGAAACGTGTTGTACATCTTCAGGTTCAAAATAATCTTTAATGTATTTATAATCATCGTCTAAAAGTCCTATTTTATCTAACATAAAAAATACTGCAATTAAACATACGACAAAAATAAGTAAAAATGCAAAAAACTCTATGAATCCCCAACCTTTTTTATTTAATTTCATTTTATACCACCTTCTAAAAACATTATATCACATATTATTCACTTTTGCACACACTACATTGTATAGTATCTTTCTTTTTTACCATTAATTCCCCACATTTAGGGCAAACTTCTCCAGTAGGTTCGTCCCATAAAGCATATTTACACTTAGGATAATTTGAGCATCCATAAAATATTTTACCTCTTTTAGTCTTTCTAACTATTATATTCCCTTCTTCACATTTAGGACACTTACATATAATCTTTTCTTCTTTTTCTACTTTAGGTATATACTTGCACTCAGGATACCCACTACAAGCGACAAATTTACCATATTTACCATATTTATAAACTAAATCTTTACCACATAACGGGCATACTTCTCCAGTAACTTCAGGCGCTTCTTTTTCCATACCTTGATATGCTTCTTGTACTAAAGGGTCAAAATCTTTATAAAATTTATCAAGTAATTGATACCATACTTCTTTACCATCTGCTACTTTATCTAACTGAGTTTCCATATCACTAGTATATTCAACATTTATAATAGAACTAAAAAACTCTTGCAATTTATCTGTAATAGTAATACCTATCTTAGTAGGATAAAACTTTTTATCTATTATATCTACATACTTTCTTAATTTTAATACTTCTATAATTTTAACATAAGTACTAGGTCTACCTATTCCTAAACTTTCCATCTCTTTTATTAATTTTTCTTCAGTAAATCTACTAGGTGGTTCAGTAAAGTGACTAGTTTTATGTATATCAGTACTAACTATTACATTAGATTTATAATTTTTTAAATCAGGAAGTACTTTATCATTTGCTTCTTCAAAATCTCCATATACTTTTAAATAACCATCAAATATTTGAACTTGACCATTTGCTATAAATTTATAATCATTATTATCAAGAGTTACAGTAGTAGCCATTACTTTAGCATCTGCCATTAAACTTGCAAGACTTCTTTTATAAATTAAATTATATAATTTATACTCGTCATTAGTAAGATAAGGTTTAACACTTTCTGGTGTCCTATTTATACTAGTAGGTCTAATAGCCTCATGTGCATCTTGTACATTTTCAGTATTTTTACTCTTTTTAACGTATCCAACGTACTCTTTACCATAATTACTAGAGATATACCCTCTTGCTTCTTTTACGAATACATCACTTAATCTAATGGAGTCAGTTCTCATATAACTAATAAGTCCGACAGTTTCATTTTCCAAACTTTTTCCTTCATATAACCCTTGGGCTAATCTCATAGTTTTAGAAGCACTAAAACCTAGTTTACTACTCGCCATTTGGGTAAGTGTACTAGTTGTAAAAGGATATTTACTCTTTTTACTTTTCTCTTTCTCACTTACATCTTCTATATTAAATGCTTTACCTAATTTCTTTAATATATTATCT
>CANRGI010000074.1 GCA_947630095.1 uncultured Bacilli bacterium | reverse complement strand
CACGGGTATTTCTTTGAATTTCGTCAAAAAATATTAAAGTATTATCTTTATTTATCTTCTTATTAAATATTATCTCTAAATTTTTTATTATATATTTAGGAGATATGTCTTCGTCAATGATTTTACTAACTATATTATTTGTTTCAAAATTAACATAAATAATATCTTTAAATTCTTCTTTTGCAAACTCTTTTACTAAATATGTCTTTCCTACTTGTCTTGCTCCATAAAGTAATAAAGGTTTACGTTTTTCTTTATTTTTCCAAGCGATTAAATCGTCCATTGCTTTTCTTTTCATACTATTATCACCTATTAATAATATACACTATAACTCCAAAAAAATCAATTATTTTATGACTTTTTTGGAGTTATGGTGTTAAAATTACTAAAAATTCGTAATTTTGTTTAATAATCTAAACTATTTAAATCTAAAAGAAAATCATATATACTCATTATAATAATTCCATTTTCATATCTTGATTTCTTTATATTATCTCCTACAATAATAATTTTTTTAAAGAAATCATTTACATTTAATAAAGACCTTTGTTCTTGCTCGACTTTTTCTTTTGTTTTCATTTCTAAAGCAGACTGAATATATATTTTATTATTACCTTTATTAGCGACAAAATCTATTTCTAATTGTTTCTTTGTATCTTTATCTCTTATTTCAACAGAACCTACATCGACATTATATCCCCTTTTCTTTAATTCTAAATAAATTACATTTTCCATTATATGTGAAATTTCTTCACTTTGTCTAAAATCTAAAAATGAATTTCTTATTCCCATATCTGTAAAATAGTATTTTTGAGGAGTTTCTATGAATTTTCTACCTCTTACATCAAATCTTCTTGCCTTTTCTATTATAAAAGCATCTTCTAAATATCCTAAATATTTATAAATGGTTTTATCAGTCATAGTGGATAATTTATCTCTTTCTTTAAAACTATTTGATAACTTTAATGGGTTTGTTAGTGAACCTATATCTGATGCGATTATTTGGACTAACATTTCTAACCTTTCTTTATTTTGAACATTATTTCTTTCTATTATATCGTTTATATATACATTATCTTTTTGTGATTTCAAATAATTTATTTTGGCATTATCGGATTTAGCAAGTACAGTTAAAGGTAGGCCACCATAAGTATAATACTCACTTAAGGCTTTTTCTTCTGAACCATTATAAACAGAATAAAATTCACTAAAAGAAAGAGGATAAACTTTTATTTCAGAACCTCTACCTCTAAATTCAGTTATGATATCAGAAGATAAAAACTTAGAATTACTTCCTGTTACATATATTTCTACATTATTTATATGTAAAAAACCTATTAGAACTGACTCGAACTCATTAACTTCTTGTATTTCGTCAAGAATAATATAATATTTATTTTTATCTTTGATTTTTCCTTTTATATATTTGTTTAACTCGTCAGGGTTATGATATTTATAGTTATCCCTTTCGTCTAAATCTAACTTTATAATATGATTTTCTTTTACTCCTTGCTTTTTAAGATAGTTTTTAAAAATTGGGTCTAATAAATAAGACTTACCACATCTACGTATGCCTGTTACTATTTTTACTAACCCATTATCTATTCCTTCGATAAGTTCATTTAAATAAAAATCTCTTTTAATTTCCATTTTATCCCTCCTATTACGAATTTTTTCCAAATACGGAAGTTTTTCGTAATATTATTTTATCAAAAAATCTATTATTAAGTCAAATATTCATTACGAATTTTTTCCGTTTATGTACTTTTTTCGTAATGATTAAGATTAAAATAAAAAGGAATTAACTTCCCTTTTAATATATTTTTTCTACTTCTGTTACATTATCTTCTTTAGAATAACCAATAGTTATTACATTTCCCTCTTTTAAAAATGGTAAGGTATCACTTAATGTAATTGAAATTTTATAAAACTCACCTTCAGTTGAAGCAATATAGTAGTAAGTAGAACCGCCTATTACAACTGGAGTTATAGTTTTTATGGTTATTTCTTTTTGAGTTAATGCACTTTCATTTATTTCAAATTTTGTATTAGATAGATAATTTTGGGCTGCAGTTAAGATACCTAAAGAAGCATCTGTTACTACTACTTTTTGATAATCAGTAACATCTACAAAACCATACATTTTGACAAGTCCAACATTATCTTTTAGGCTAACTACATAAGTAGGTTTACCATTTAAGTTAATAAGTAATGGAAAGGTTGATGTGTAATTCATATCTTGAACTTGACCCTCGGCACTAGACATAGCACTGTATTCTTCGGCTCCTGGTACATTATAATATTTGGTTTCTCCCGTTCTCATATTTGATAAAACAAAACCTAAATTTGACTCGTCACTAACAACACTTGTAATACCTGTGTATAAGTAAACGTCGTCATTCATTACTAAATAATTGTATCCATCAGTTGTGTTTACAACGTTCTTTTGACCAAAAATGCTATTAAAATAACCACCTTTATAAGTTCCCCAGTCGTCTAATTGCTCGATTAAAAGTGAAGCATCTATAACATTATCTACCCAAGTCGGTATGTCTTTTAGTTTATATTTTTCACTTTCTCCTGTTATAGGGTCAAGTATAATAACGCCTATTACTTTTGCTTTAAGATTAACTGCTTTATATTTTATTATAGGTACTATGTAAAAAGGATTTCCATCATTATCTATTTCAAAAGAAATATTACCAAAGTTATCAAATGGATATGAAAATCTTAACTTTCTATATATATTTTCATTAAAGTAAGCACTTTCAATATACTTAAGTCCTTTATCAAGTTTAACTAAATTTGCTTCTCCTGTTACACTATCAACTGTGATATACCCTTTAGCGCCTTCTTTTCTATTTGATATCCACTTAAAGAAACTAGCGTATTCTAATGGAGTTACTCTCATTATTTTATCATTATAATTTATTTGTTTATATTGGTCTGAAACATAGAATTGACTTACAAGTTCAGGCATTCTTCCCATTACACGATCACCTAAAACTTGACTTGAGGCTTTATCTAATAAAGGAAGTTTATTAAAGTCAACCTCTTCAATGTCATTTAGGAAATCTCCACTTTCGTCTACATAAATTCTTTCGTGATAACTTTTTGCATTAAATATTGGTGAAGATATAAAATCTATTAAGGCAATTAAAATTAATGTGGCAATAATTACTGTAAAAGATACTAATAGTGTTTTAGATAAAGAAATTGTACCTTTTTTTGAAGTAATTATATTAGATTTAAAACTTTTTAGTTCTGTAATCATTGATACACCATTATAAATTAATATTAAAAATATTAAAAAAGTATAAAAGCCAAAATTATGTAAATTAATTGCTGGTAATGTAAAGTAATAGATAATAAAACCTATTATTAAAGTTACGATAAAACTTATTATTTTTTTCATTTTCATTTCACCTCTTGTAAATATTATACAATATGCATAGTGTTTATTCAATTTATTATTTTACAAATTTTAGTTAATAAAATGTAAAAGCCTGTGGATAAGTATAAAGTTATCCACAGACATTTCCTTATATTTACTAAGTTTGTAATTAATTTTTTTGACGAAGTTTTTACAAATTGTTGATAATTTTAGTTATTCTACTTTGCTATTTTCTATTATATTTATTAATTCATATTTATCAAATGAATTTTCAGAAGATGTACTTATTGGAGTTAAGGGTTCTCTAAAAACAAAATCATAATAATAACCATCTTTAATATCTAAATTTATAGTACAGAATACTTTTACAACAAATGCTTTAAATGAATTAGTTTCTTTTAATGTAAGATAAGTATAAGGAGAGTAAGTATGCTCGACATTTAAGACTTCATAAGTTTCTGTATGAGTTTCCCTTTTTGAAGATTTGCAATAATTACTATCATAAACCATATTGTCATTACCTATATATATTTCTTTATTTTCTTCATTACATATAAGAATTTTATAATCATTAAATTTATATAAATTAGCACCATCAGTATATTGTTCTAGTGGTTCAATATTTTTTATTTCATTTTCTATTACTTCTAAAGGTTTTTCTAAAGTCATTAATTCATTATAATGATACTTTATATCATTTAAACAAAACTTATATATAGTTGTTTCATTAGAAACATAATATAAATCAGTTTTACTACACACTTCTTCTGGTTCTGGTTTTTCTATTTCTTCTGTTTTTTTAGGTGGTTCTTTAGTCTCCATAAATAAAAACTTACCTAAAAATAAACCTGACGTAAAAGTAAGAGATAAAATCAATATAAAAATGGTAGTAATAAAACACTTTTTCCTCATTATAGTTACCTCCTTTTTATATAGATTATTATGTATAAAGTCTATCATTTTTTGTATTAATAATCAATGTTAAATTTTATTTATTTGTAACTAAACTTCCACACTGCTTAGAGTGCTGTGGAAGTTTAGTTACATTTTTTATTAAATTATAGTATAAAAAGTAGTCTTGATTTTAGTCAAGGCTACTATTATTTTTATTCATAAGTTACTGTATAAACTTTCATAGGAAGTCCATATACCATTTCAGTACTTTCACTTATTGTTACTTTACATTTAAGTCCATTTATTTCTGATGGTACGTATAATTTCCAAGAATTTATACTTCCACGTCTACCTATAACAGTATTATTTACTAATTTACCTGTTCCTGGTTCAGTAAACACAGCATAATTGCTTCTAAATGCAGCAAACCAAATATATCCCCTATCTTCATAAGTTCCACAGTGGTCTCCTGTACAAGTTATTTCTATTTCTTTATCGGCTACTGGGTTAGTATTAGTATAAGTTTTATCAACATTCTTTTGCGCTGATGTAAGTTCAGAAGAATTTAATTCAGTTTCAGAAGTTACAACTCCTCTATTTTTTAAACTTTCAGTTGACTCACGTGCTGCTCTTTCTTGTGCTTCCTTTTCTAATCTTTCTAATTCTGCTTGTTCTGCTGCTTCTCTTTCTGCTTTCTTTTGAGCATATCCATCTTGTATTTCTTTTAATTGTTTTTCATATTCTTCTTGTTGTCTTGCAGCACCTTTACTTGCTTGTTCTAACATATATTTAATTTGCTCGTCAGTTAAACTTCTATTACCTGTTTCTTCTTTCTTTTCTTCTGTTTTAGTTACTTGTTGAGTTGTTGTTTTAGTACTTTCTTTAGTAGTAGTTTCTTCCTTTATAGGTTCTTCAACCTTTTTTACTTCTTTTATTTCTTCTTCTACTTTTTTCGCTTCTTCTTCAACTTTCTTTACTTCTTCAGTGGCAGTATCTTTTGCTTGTTCTGCTTTTTTAACTTCTTTCTTTGCTTGTTTCTTTGTATCTTCTGCTTTCTTTAATTTTTCTTCTGCATTTTTTACCTTTTCTTCTGCTAATTTTCTTTCTTCTTCAGTCTTTGCAGATTTAACTTCTGCTTTAGCATTTTTAACTTCTTCTTCTGATTTTTTGTATTCTTCCTCTGCTAATTTAACGTTTTCTTTAGCAGTATTATAATTTTCTACTGCTAACTTCTTAACTTCTTTCTTTTCTTCTATTTCTTTATTTAGTATTTCACTTTTAGTTTCAATATCTGCTAAAACATTAGCATTTGAATTTTTAAATGATACTACCTCACTTTCTACATATTTATAAGTATCATTTGATTTTGCACTCATATATTGATTATTTGTACCTAATGTACAAGCACCTATTGTTGCTGTTCCTAATACTACTCCACTTATAACTTTTCCTGCTATTTTTTTCATAATATAAACTCCTTTCACATTTAATTTATATCGAGATTATATAATAATATATGATAATTGTCAATAGAAAGTACACTTAAAATCGAGAAATTTACGCATATTTGTTTTATAATTGGTAAATATTAGTAAAAACGGGTATTTTTTGGCTAATTATCTGCTTCAGCACAAGCACTATCGATACTCGGAATATATGGGTCATCTGTCTTACCACTACCAGATACAGATACGCAAGATTTCAGAGAAACTACTGGACGAACGCCGCTCGAATTGCTGACGCGGCCGCCGCTCAAGAGGCCAGGGTAGTCTGAACCGTACACGAAGAACACGAACACGCTGCCACTGTAGTAATGCGGACTCATTGTCCACCAATATGTAGACCCAGTTACGCTACTTCCACTGCTATTTAAATAATAGTAAGTTTTATCAC
>CANRGI010000073.1 GCA_947630095.1 uncultured Bacilli bacterium | reverse complement strand
AAGTCCCATTACTAGGTAGTAACAAGCATTGTCGAATATTGCTTTACCGTGAATAATAACTTCTGGTTTTGCAAAGTCTGTAGGTTGTTGTGTGATAATTATTGTACCAGTGTTATATTTTCTACTTCTTCTTTGTACTTGGGCTAGGAATTCTGCTCCTAGTGTGTTTTGGTCAGCAAGAAGTGTATGTGCTTCGTCTACCATAAGGATAGTATTTGTACTTTTATCTAGGCATAAGCCCCAGGCATGTTTTAATATGTTAAAGAATAAAGCATTTCTTATGTTAGTATCACTATTCATTAATTCTTTTATATTAAATACTATAAAGTCACTATCAGGACTTACTGTTGTGTGTCCGGTGAAATAATATCTTAACTCTTTAGTAAGAGGTCTAATTTTAAGTTCTAGTCTTTCCATTATCTCTCTTTCGTGAGTTTTTTCTGTCATTGAAATTAATCTACCTTTTATAGTAGCATATACGTCGTCAAATGTTGGATAGTCTTCGCTTGTAAATTTTGTAAAGTCAGTATTTTCGTCTATTCTATATCTCTTATAAGTATCTTGTACAACTTCACTAAATAAAGTTAGTACGTCTTCTTCTATGTCAGGACTATAATACTTCATAAATGCTTTTAGAGTTTGAAGTGAACGAGTTAGGACTGCATATCCTGCTCCTGCTGCTTCTTCTTCGTCGTCCATATCTACAATTATTTCAAGTGGGTTTATCATACCATAAGCACCACCTCTACCTAAGTCTATGAAGTCACCACCATATAGTTCTGTCATATCTCCAAGTTCGCCTTCAGGGTCTATTGCTACAATTTTATTTCCATTTCTTATGTTTGTTCTAAGTAATAGTTTTGCGGCTGTTGATTTACCTGAACCAGATGTACCTAACATAATTATGTTAGCATTGTTTCTGTTGTATTCTTTTCTCATTTGGTATAGGAATTGGTTAAATAATATGATACCGCCTGAAAAATCTACACCTAATAAGCAAGATAAACCTGGGTCTTTTATGCTATCAAATACAAATGGGTACATAGCACTCATGGTTACTGTAGGGATTGGTGTACCAATTCTTTCTTCTATTTCACCTGATGGGAATAAAGGTAAGCAACTCTTTAAAATCTTTTCTTGTTCAAAACGTAAGACTACACCTTTCATACCCATAGCGTCTAAGTAATTCTTTACTTGTAATTTCTTGTTTTCTAATTCTTCTTGTGAATCTGCTAATACCATAACGTGAAGTTGGAAATCGAATATTCTCGCTTGTGTTGCAGTTAGCATACTTATAAAATTTTCTATACTTTCAAAGTCTTGTCTTATTCTTTCTTGTATAGTTCTATCGTGTTCGTCAGCATATTTTGCTTTCATATCTGCTATTTCTTTATTTAACATTTTAGCAAGTACTGAAAATTGGATAGGTATATGCTTTATTATTACTTTAATTCCTGAATATTGTGTTAGGTTTGCAAGGTACCCTTCACTTATCATTTTTGGATAACTTATTACTGTTAGGAAACAACAATATTTACCACTTATTACAATATCTCCAGCTCTAAATTCTAAACCTTTAGGCGCTAGTTGACTTTTTAAGTTCATTCACTAATCACCGTCCCAAAATCGGTTCTTCTTCCATCATTGAAGAAACCATCTAATAATACTCTTAAATCTTCATTACTTGTTTGACTTGAGTTAAGTCCACAAGTTGCTAAACCACTAATTAGGTTTTGTATTCTCTTTGCTATGATTTCTGGTCTTCTTTCTCTAAATAATATAAAGTATTCTGTATCTGCTACTCCTATTTCTTTGCTCATAAATAGGTTTGCTTTGTTTATATCTTGTAAGATTAATTTTTTCATAACTGGAGTACTAACATTATTATATAAAAGTTGTAATTGACTCAGATAAACGTTGATGTCTACTGGTCTATCTGCACATATAATCCAGAATTCATAATCAAGTGTGTTATAAAAGTTTCTCAAATTATATATTACATTTTTTTGACTGTCGTAGTCCATTATGAATATATTTTTAGGTTGAATTTTTACACCAGTTACTTGCATTCCATCGTCAAGTTGAATAGCCCCATTCAAGATAGACTTGACGGGTATCCAACTTTCAGCATATCTTTGGTCTTTTACACTATATTTACTATTCTTCTCCATACTCACTTCTTACGCACCATCCTCTCCATTTATATATTCTTCTATTCATAAAGAACGCGATTGCATCTCCTATGAAACACATTACATTATGGTAATTTGCTACTGGAACTACTAGGAATGTTCCAAGCCCGATTGGGAGTACCTTAATAAACGTTGCTACTAAGGTATCGCTTCTTATCGCTATAAAGAATATTACGGTTATTGCTATTCCTAATAAGAATATCGTTAAGTCTATCCCCCTAAAAATATTAAATATTAATTTACCCTTTTTACTATTTGCTGGGATTAAATAATTACTATTCATTTAACTTCTCCTTTCCTTTATGGTCTTGGTCCACCTGGTCCCGGTCCTGGACCACCAGGTCTTGGTCCCATAGGTCTACGTTTACCTCTTGCTATTGCTACTTGATCTGAATAAGGGATACCTTTTGGTAAATGTTGTATCTTTTCTCTATCTGAAACTCTATTTTGAGATGCGAAATTCTTTTTAGCAGTTTCAACATCTGTTTTCTTAACTTCAATTTGTTTTCTACTAAGTTTCAAGTCTTCAATAGTCTTTCTTTCTCTTGCTATGCTATCATTAAATTGTGTAATTTGAACATTGCTTGATTTTTTCGCTTTTTCTAAATCGTTGTAACTATTAAGTTCGTGACTAATATTAGCAAATGCTGATTGATTTTGTCCAATGAAACTACCATAACTAATCATACTAGCATCCATTCTATCATTACCACTAGAGCCAGTTGTACTGTATCTTTGCATCATGCCAGAATGGTGAGATACCCTTTGACTTTCGTATTCTTTTTCAAGGTCTTTTTCTGCCTTTTCTTTATCTGCTTGTAATTGTTGCCATACTACTGGGTCTATTGGAGTATTGTTGACTCTTGCTTGTTCTTTTTCGTGTTCTATTCTTTGTTCAGTATTTATGTATGTTAAACCTAAGTTACCTGCTTCTGGTCTATAAATCCAATCATTAAATGAACCATGCTCATTTTCGAAGTCTTGATCCATAATTTGTTCAATGTTAGATCTAATTTGGTCGGCACGATTGATAGTTTCGATTTGAGATGTAAAGTTATTAATTTCAGTATTATGAGAATTTATCTCTTTATCTTTTGATTCTAATTCTTTATCAATATTCTTAATTTGTTCGTCATACTCTTCAAGTGTTGCTTGGTCTTTAATACCCATACCTAAGGCATTACCAGCACGGGCAATAGCATAATCGTGTAAGTTACCTGTTTGACTAACTCCCCAACCTATATTACGTGAATCTTTAGTAGCATTAGTAACTGAAGCAATTGCTCCTGAAATACCTTTTGCTTTTGATGCTGCCATTCCACCTCTTATTGCTGCATTTACACTTCCAGTTGCTGCTGCACCGGCTACTGACCAACCAGTTTCTGCACCTATAGATGCTGCAGTTCCTGCTGCAACTCCACCTGCAACACCGGCTACTGTACCGCCTACTAGGCCTTTTAATACTCCACTAAAGTTTCCGCCATCTCCTAAACCTAGTTTAAGACTTAATGCTTCTTCTACTACTTTAGGTACTTCGTCTGCTGCCCTGAAGACTGCAAATATTAAAATTATTGTTATTACAAAATTACTTACTAATAATCCTAGATTAGGAGGTGCGATTGCTCCGCCTGTGAATGGCACTACTACGGTGTCGTCTGGTCCAAGTCCTGCTGCTGTTAGCAATACTTGTAAAATTACAAATGCCATATAAAATGAGGCTACACGCACGAATACTTCTAAATATATACCACTATAAACTTTTATAAATGTAGTTAATTTTTTCTTTTGAGAAGGGTCTGCACTTAAGATTATCGGTATTGGACTTATTATTTGTAATGCAAATAATTTAAATATTCTAACTGCCATTTGCATCGCTGATTTAAAGAAGAAGAATATCAAAAATAATCCAACTATTCCAGATACTACTGGAATATAATCAAATTCTGTATAATTTCTACCGATCATACTCAAGATGGTAAATCCATCGTCTGCTCTTCTTAGTGATTCCCAAGCACTTCTTTGAGTTTGATTAATTTCACTAGGTGTGAAAAATAATGACCAAACACTATTGGTGAAAGCATCTGAATCTTTTTTCAGTTTTTCTTCACTTGAACCGTCTTCAGTATATGGGGTATAATTTGTTCCATAAACTATTTTAGATATAGTATTACTTTCTATTACAATTCTTTGAATTTCACCTAGTTCTTTAAATATTAAGCCACTCATTAAAAGTAGTATGACTGAAAATAAAACACTTTTTATTATTGCAATGCCTTCTTTACCTGCTTCTCTTACTTTATCTGGGTTTATTATATAATTTATTGCCATTATTGATAATCTAAATAAAGCGTATACACCAGCAAGAAGCATAAAACGACTAATAATTCCATTTACTAAAGTTGCTGCTCCTGAGCCACTTGTTGCGCTAAGTACATCACCTGAAATGGATACTAATTCAAAGAATGCTTGTAAGGCATAACTGGCTACTGCATAAATAGCCCAGTCTATAAATATAAATAGTTCTGATATTAAAGGAATAGCAAAACCTAAAATATTTAATCCAAATTTTAAAAATTTCATATTTCACCTCCTAGTTTACTTAATTCCACATAATATTCCAGGGTGTCCTGCAAGACTACCAAGTACTTCTATAATTGTTGGAATTAGTAATAATAATATTAAAAATATTAATCTTGTTACGAATTTCTTTACTATTGGGCCTAGTTCATTTTTGTCAGTTATAACAGATTTTGAGATATCTAACATTGCAAGTACAACTAATATAACAATTGACCCATATTTAATTACGTCATAGATGCCATCTAGCAATTCTATCATTTCTGTACTTAATATATCAGTACAAGAACCACCTAAGCCGTAATACGCCTCTTGTTGGTAAGAAGAATTCCCAAATTTATCCCATTCTGTACTATCTTCAGTTGGGTTTACTGCTTCTGAGCCACCTCTATATTGGTCTAATTTTTCTTCGTCTGCTGTTAGTACGTATACATCGTCTGTCCAAAAGGCTACATATAAATCTTTTTTATCTGGACAAGTAAATGAGTTATTACTACTATTCTTATATATTAAATCTGCTTCTCCAGCGGGTACTTCTAACCAAAATTTCTTTGAACTAGAATTTTGAAGTTCAAATTCTGTAGTATTATTTGAATATGTTTCACAACTTTCTATTGCATTTACACCTTTATGATTTGCTACACATATTCTTTTTTCTCCATTACTCATCATTACTAATCTAAAACGCAACGGCTCGGTTAAGCCATTTATTTTGTCTGCTTCATAGTAATAATCACAACTTTTAGTTTCTTTTACTGTTGTAACATTTCCACTTTCACCTTCTATGTTTTCAAACATATCTCCGACTACTTCCGGTTCTTTAATAGCATAGTGTTGGTCATAATTAGTGGTGTTGTTTGTATCTTTAGTTGAAGAAAAAGTTAAACTTTGAAATTTATTTAATTTACTACTAGTACTTGTTAATGTAGATATTATAGGACACTCAACACTATTAAAATCAACTGCTTTTAAAGCATTATTGCTATTATAAGAAAAGAATAAACTTTCTCCATTATTTAAGTTTGAATCTCCTAAGATATTTTGAATTGACATTGAGCCATCTGGTGGTAAGGTTTTACCATTAGTTTCTATAACTAATCTTAAACCTTGATAACCATTAGATACTTTTTGGTAGTAATATCTGACTGTTACTGATGGTAAAGTAAATTTGTTATTTAAAGTTATATCTCCATAATCACAAGTAAAATATCCTACATCGTCTACTGCTTTTATTATTTTTTTATTATTAAAACTTAAAATTACTGCAATTGATAAAAGAAAAATGTATCTCAAAATTTTTTTCATAAATTATACTCCTCAATTAGTTTTATTATAGCATAAAAAAAACACTTAATAAAGTGCTTTTTTGTTTTTTATTCACCTGTTGTTGGATTTCCACCAGTTTCCCCACCAGTGCTACCTGAAACTTTATAGTTTGGGTCGTCTAATGAACTAGTGATAGTACATTCATTTCCAAATGGGTGGAATGCACATTTAGCACAGTCTTGCCAATTTTCATTAGTTACTAGTCCAACAACTATTCCTGTAAT
>CANRGI010000072.1 GCA_947630095.1 uncultured Bacilli bacterium | reverse complement strand
AAACACTAAGTCAATATTTTTTAAGTGTCACTTTAGATTTAAGTGGTTTAGGTTTGTCTACTTATGACGACTCAACATTTACTAGTATGCGTACAAAAATAAGAAGTCTTATATTAAATAATAATAACTTAACAAGTATAGATTTAAGTGGATATACTAATTTACAAACATTAGAAATAGAAAAAAATAAATTAACTAGTTTAGATTTAAGTAAGAATACAAAACTATGGACATTGAATGTTAAAAATAATTCATTTAAAGTTTCAACACCAGTTATTTTATATAAAAATATAGAAACAGATATAAAAGATAAAATTTCTAAATTTGCAGAAGATGTTATAAAAATAGGAACAGAAGGTAAAACAATAACTTTTAGTAAGGTATCTTCTTTTATAAATAGTAATAATTTAGACCTTAATTCTGAAAATGGAGACTTAAAAATAACAGGAAAGACAACTGGAAAATATATTTTCAAAGGACAATATTACCATAAATTTTATAGTACTGCTCCATTAACACCTAATTTAGAAGTTGGTTTTGATTTATATGTTACAGAATTAACTGGGGTTAAATCTAACTATAAAATTAAAAATGATGTAACAGAAGATAAAAGTTATATCTACATAGGCAGTGACTCAGTAGAAGAAGCAATAAGTAATTTAAAACCATCTTGTGGAACTTCTGAGTGTCCTGAAACACTAACTGTAGTAAAAACAGAAGACAATAAAATAGCCTTAAAAAATGGAGAAGAAACTATAAAAACATTTAATGTAATATCTTATACAAGTAGTTATGGAAAAACAGATGGATATATTTATACTCAAGATAAAGAATATGATAATAGCCTAAATGTAACAAATGGTAAATCAGAAATAAATGACGATGGAACAAAAATAACAATATCAACTAATGATAATGAAACTTTAGAAACTATAAATGTAATAACTTATACATCAACATATTATAAAGTAGGTGAAGACTATATCTATATTGGAAGTAATTCTACATTTGATAGAACTAAATTCACTTTAAATAATAAAAGTGCTGCTTTAAAAGTAGAAAATGATAAAGTTACAATAAATAATGGTACTAAAGTAGTAGATACATTTAATATAGTTAAATACACTACAACTGTAGATACAGCAAAAGATGGTTATATCTTCTTAGGCACTAGCGAATATGACGAAAATACTATAAAAGTAACTAATGGAACTGCTACATTAAATGGAGATAAAGTAGAAATTAAATATAATGATACAGTTTTACATAGCATAGATTTAATAAAATATACAACTGACTATGTTGTCGGTAATGATTATATTTACACTAAAAATGAAGACTTTAGTAAAGAAAAGTTTAAAGTTTCTAATGTAAGTGAAGAAAACATAACAGTAAATGATATTTTAGTTAAAATTACTTATAAAGATAAAACAGTAAGTTTATTTATAGTAAATCATAAAAGTACAGAATATCCTGACTTAGATTTATCAAATGAATATTATGACTTAGGAAATAAAGAATTTGATTTATCTAAAATAACGACAAAAAATAGCACTTTATCATTTGATAATGGAGTATTAAAGTTGACTAGAATGGGCGAAGAAATAGGTAAAACTACTATATTAAGTTATACATCTAGTACTTATGATTTATCTAAAGATTATATTTATTTAGGTACAGACAAGTTTAATTCTTCTAATATAAATGTAACAGGTTATACTATTTCTAATACTGATACTGAATTAACACTAACTTATAATGAAAAAATTAAAACATTTAAACTACTAGGCATAACTTTACCAGAAGGAGCAGTTTTACATCAAAATAATATTACTCTTAATAAAGAATTTACTTATGAAGAATTTAATGTAACTTTAACTGAAGGTTTAACTTATAAAATTAAAAAGGATAATGAAGAAGTAACAAGTGGTAATATTGAAAGTGGTATGACTATAGAAATTATTTATAACGATAATGTTATTGCTACATATACTTTATCAAATGACCATTTAGAATTTGATAATTCTATAGAAGTAGAAGAAAATACTAACTTTCTTAAAGATATAAAAGCCAAAACTAAAGTAAGCGATTTAGAAGCCAAAATAGATACCAATGGCGATATTAAAGTTTTAAATCAAAAAGGAACAGAAGTAAGTACTAATGATATATTAGGTACTGGATATAAAGTAGTAGTAACTTTTGCTACATATAGTGAAGAATATACTATAATAGTAACTGGAGATGTAACAGGTGACGGAGGAGTTACAATGTCAGATATAATGAAAATCGCATCTTATACTATTAATAAAAATAATATGACAGAAGCATATTATATAAAATCAGCAGATGTTACTAATGATAAAAATATAACTATGAGTGATGTTATGAAAATATCAGATTATGTTATAAAAGGAAAAGAAGGGGAATTATAATATGAGAAGTATTTTAAAATATATAATTTTAAGTTTAATTTTACTTATACCATTTAAATTAAACGCATCTAGTATTAGTTTAAGTTGCCCAAGTAAAGGTAATGCTGGGGAGTCTGTAACTTGTAAAGTAAATATAACAACTAGTGGAAATATGATAGGTGTAAAAGCAAATTATTCATTTTCAAATGGTTTAACTTATAAAAGTATGACACCTTTAATATCTAATGTATCAGTAAATAATACTCAAGCATCAGGTTTTGCACTAGGTACATCTGTAGATAACCCTATGCCTAGTGGTACTATCCCATTAGGTAATTTAGTAGTGTCTATCCCATCTAATGCAACACCTAATGATACCTATACTATTACTATAGATAATGTAAATTTTTCTAACACATCTTATGAAGACGAATTTCCAAGTGGCACAAGCGCTACTATAGGAGTAAACAGTAATGTTGATACGTTAGACGCACTAAGTGTAACAGGTGCTAATATAAACTTTAGTAAAGATGTGCTAACTTATAATGTTATAGTAGATGCACCAAGCACTAAAATAGAAGCAACACCAACTGATAGTAAAAGTACTATTATAGGTACAGGTGACGTTAGTCTAAACTATGGCCTTAACTCATTTAGTGTAGTAGTAACTAGTGAAGCAGGAACTACTAAATCATACACTATTAATATAACTAGACCAGAGCCAGTTGTAGAAACACCACCAACACCAAGTACTGGAAATAATAATAATTCTAATAACAACAATAATAACAACAATAACACAACTCCAGTAACTCCAGAAAAGAAAAGCACTAATAATAAATTAAAGGAATTAAAAGTAAATGATAATGTTATAGAACTAAATGATGCTTTAGAATACACTGTTTCTATACCTTATGAAAAAGATAGTATAGATGTTAGTTACTTAGTGGAAGACGAAAAATCAACTGCAAGAATAGAAGGAAATACTACTAACTTACAAGTAGGAGAAAACATAGTGAGCGTCATAGTAGTAGCAGAAAGTGGTAGCACTAGAACTTATACTTTAAAAATACAAAGGTTAGATATGGGTGTTACTCTAAGTAATAATAATTATTTAAGTTCTTTAGAAATAGAAAATTATAAAATAGATTTTAATAAAGATACTTTAAGATATGTATTAAAAACTAATGACAAAAAACTTAATATTAGTGCTTTAGCAGAAGACGAAAAAGCAGTAGTATCAATAACTGGAAATAAAAACTTATCTAATAATAGTGAAATAACTATAAAAGTAACAGCAGAAGATGGCACTATTAGGAATTATGTACTAGTAATTAAAACATCTAATATATATGTTTATGTAATGATACTTGCCGTATCAGTTATAGTATTAGTTATTTCAGTAATAGCGTTTTTAATGATTAAAAAGAAAAATAAAGGTTTTAAATAGCATAAACCCCTTGCTTATTCTCATTATCTGTGCTAAAATAAAATCACTTACTTGAGTGGGCAATAAACCCACTCTTTAAATTTGAAAAGGAGGAAAAATAAAATGGAAGAAAAAATCAAAAGTGCATTAAAAGAACCTTTAAAAGAATTAGGAGTAAGCATATATAGCATATCACTAGAGGAAGAAGATGGAGTAAATACTTTATTTATAAGGTTAGAAAGTGAAACTAAAGTAATAGATACTGACCTTTGCAGTCAATGTTCTGAAATAATTAACCCTATAATAGATACTCTTGACTTAAGCGAAATCCAAGGTGATTATGTTTTAGATATATGTAGTAAAGGAGTAGAATATGAATAATAAAGAATTTAAAACAGCATTAGATTTTATAGTAAAAGAAAAAGGCATAGACGAGTCAGTTGTAGTCGAAGCAATGCAAAATGCTTTTACAGCCGCTTATAAAAAGAATACTGGAGAAGATGCAGACATCAGAACAGAAATCAATACTGAAAATGGTATGATTAGAATTTATAGAAGATGGACTGTAGTAGAAGAATTAGATAATGAAGATGCTGAATTATTACTTGAAGAAGCACAAGAAAAAGATAAAAATGCTAAAATAGGAGACATAATAGAAAGTGAAGTAACTCCAGAAGACTTTGGCCGTGTTGCTATAAGTGTTGCAAAACAAGTAGTTTTACAAAAGATAAGAGAAGCAGAAAGAAATAACATAATGGACGAATTTAGAGAAAAACAAGACGAAATTATGGTAGGTTTCTTAGCAATGGAAGATGCAAGAAATTATTATGTTGATTTAGGAAAAGCAAGAGGAATACTACCTAAAAAAGAGTTAATTCCAGGAGAAACTCTTAAAATGGGAGAAAGTGTAAAAGTTTACATTGAAAAAGTAGAAGAAACATCTAAAGGCCCATCTATTAAATTATCAAGAAAACACTGGGGTTTTGTTAAAAGATTATTTGAAACAGAAATTCCAGAATTTAGAGATGGTATCCTAATAATGCACGGTATTGCTAGAGAAGCAGGAGTAAGAAGTAAAGTTGCAATATCAAGTACTAACCCAAATGTAGACCCAATTGGAAGTTGTATAGGAGAAAAAGGTACTAGAATAGCCTCTATCTTAAGTGCCTTAAATGGTAAAAATGGAGATAAAGGTGGAGAAAAAGTAGATATAATCTTATATGACGAAAACCCAGAAGTATTTATAGCAAATGCCTTAAGTCCTGCTAAAAACTTAAATGTTACAATAGAAGACGAAAAGAATAAAACAGCACTAGTTATAACAGACGACGATAACTTAAGTCTAGCAATAGGTAAAAAGGGTATTAATATAAAGTTAGCAAGTAAACTAACTAAATATAAACTTAACATTAAAACTTTAAGTGCAATAAATGAAGAAATAAATAAATGAGGTTAACTTATGAAAGTAAAGAAAATACCTATGCGTACTTGTGTTGTAACTAATGAAAAATTAATGAAAAAAGATTTATTTAGAGTTGTAAGAACTCCAGATGGGAATATAATTATAGATGAAAGTGGAAAGGCAAATGGAAGAGGTGCTTATTTAAAAAAAGATATAGAAGTTATTAATGAAGCAAAGAAAAGAAAGACATTAAATAGGCATTTACAAACAGAAGTGCCACCACAAATATATGAAGAATTAATAAATAGACTTTAAAGAAAGAGGGTGTAATATATGACTGTAAAAGAATACGCTTTAGATGTCAATATTAATGTAGAGGATTGTTTGAAATTATGTAAAGATTTAGGTATAAATGTTAGTAGTGAAGACGACTACTTAGAAGACGACGATATAATTATGTTAGATAACAGTGGTATTACAGAAAATAAAGAAGAAAATTTATTAAGTGAAGAATTAGAAAGTAAATTCTCTTTTGAAGACAGGGCAGAAAAACTTATAGAAGAGTCTTCTCTCAAACTCGAGCGTGGTGGAAAAGTCAAACTAAAGAAAAAAGATAATAATAAATCTCAAGAAGAATATAAGAAAGAAAAAAAGAACTTATATAAAAATAAAACTAAGTTAAAATCTAATAAAGATAATGAAACTAATATAGTAATCTATAAAGAAGGTATGACAGTTAAAGATTTAGCATCTTCTATAGGTGTTAGTGATAATGAATTAGTTAAGAAATTATTTGATTTAGGTCTTATGCTTAATATTAATACTAGTATAAGTTATGACGACGCTTACGTTGCTACTTTAGAATTTGGTTATGAACTTAAAAAAGAAGAAAGTACTGATATAAGCAATTTTGAAGAATATGAGATAAAAGATAAAGAAGAAGATTTAGTTTCTCGTCCTCCAGTTGTAACTATAATGGGTCACGTTGACCACGGTAAAACTAGTTTACTAGACTATATAAGACATACTCACGTAGTAAGTGGTGAAGCAGGAGGTATTACCCAACATATAGGTGCATA
>CANRGI010000071.1 GCA_947630095.1 uncultured Bacilli bacterium | reverse complement strand
AAATCTACTCCGCTTTCACTAATTAACTTGTCAGCAGTTTCAACTATAACACTCTTAACAAACTTAATCTCATTTTCGTCGCCTACTAAAGGTATCATAATTTCAGGTTCTACATTTACGCCTTCTTTATTTACATTAATAGCAGCCTCGATAATAGCCCTAGTTTGCATTTTTGCAATTTCAGGATATGTTATAGCAAGTCTACAACCACGATGTCCCATCATTGGGTTAAATTCTTTTAATGATTCTACTCTTGCTTTTAAATCTTCAAAAGTCATACCTAAACTATCAGCAAGTGGTTTAATTTCTTCGTCAGTATGAGGTAAAAATTCGTGTAAAGGTGGGTCTAATAATCTAATATTAACTCCATATCCACTCATAGCCTTAAATAATCCTTCAAAGTCACTTCTTTGATATGGAAGTATTGCTTCAAGTGCTTCTTCTCTTTTTTCTAAACTATCAGCAGTAATCATACGTCTAAAATTGAATATTCTTTCTTCTTCAAAGAACATATGCTCAGTTCTACATAGTCCAATACCCTCTGCACCAAATTTACGAGCCATAGTGGCATCTTTTGGAGTATCAGCATTAGTTCTAACCATAAGTCTGCGTTCACTATCAGCCCAGTTCATAAATGTTTCAAAGTTACCACTTATAGATGGTTCAACTGTCTTAATTTGTTCTCCGTATACATTTCCAGTACTTCCGTCTAAACTTATATAATCTCCTTCTTTAAATACTTCTCCAGTTTTTAAAGTTAAAGTTTTTTCTTCTTCATTTATAGTAAGTTCTCCACAGCCAGAAACACAGCAAGTTCCCATACCACGAGCGACTACAGCAGCATGACTAGTCATACCACCACGAATTGTAAGTACTCCGTGTGCTAAGTTCATACCTTCTATATCTTCTGGACTAGTTTCTAGTCTTACTAAAATCATATCTTTTTCGCCATTTTCGTGTGCTTTCATAACATCACTAGCAGTAAAATAAATCTTACCAGTAGCAGCGCCAGGACTAGCAGCAATACCAGTTGCTATTACTTTTGCATTTTTTAATGCTTCACTATCAAAATTAGGATGTAATAATTGGTCTAATTGTTTTGGTTCTACTCTTAAAATTGCTTCTTCTTTTGTTATCATACCTTCATTAACTAAATCTACTGCAATTTTTAAAGCAGCCTCTGCAGTTCTTTTACCATTTCTAGTTTGTAACATAAATAATTTACCATTTTCAATAGTAAATTCCATATCTTGCATATCTTTGTAATGATTTTCTAGCGTTTCACAAATTTGAGTAAATGCTTGATAGCACTCTGGCATAACACTTTTTAAAGTATCAATGCTTTGTGGTGTACGTATACCGGCAACCACGTCTTCCCCTTGAGCGTTCATTAAATATTCTCCAAATAATTTCTTTTCTCCAGTAGCAGGATTTCTAGTAAATGCAACACCAGTACCACTAGTTTCACCATGGTTTCCATATACCATTTCTTGTACATTAACAGCAGTACCCCAACTAGAAGGTATATCATTTAATCTTCTATAAGCAATTGCCCTTTCGTTATTCCAACTCCTAAAAACAGCCTTAACTGCTTCTATTAATTGTTCTTTAGCATCTTGAGGAAATTCTACTCCAGTATGATGCATATATTCTTCTTTATATATATTTACAACTTCTTTTAAATCTTCACTAGTAAGTTCAGTATCGAATTTTACTCCCTTACTTTCTTTTATTTCGTCAAACTTTCTTTCAAAACTTGATTTAGGTAAACCTTTAACAACATCTGCAAACATTTGTATAAATCTTCTATATGAATCGTATACAAATCTCTCGTCACCACACTCTAGGGCAAACTCTCTTGCAACTTCGTCATTAAGTCCTAAATTTAAAATTGTATCCATCATACCAGGCATACTTGCTCTTGCACCACTTCTAACACTTACTAAAAGTGGATTTTTAGCATCTCCCATAACTTTACCAGTTTTAGTTTCTAGTTCTTTTAATTTAGTAAAAATTTCTTCTTCGATATCACTACTTAAAACTTCTCCGTCTTCATAATATCTAGTACATGCTTCAGTTGTAACTGTAAAACCACTAGGAACAGGTAAGCCTATATTAGTCATTTCTGCTAAGTTAGCACCTTTACCTCCAAGTAAGTTTCTCATATCTTTGTTTCCTTCATTAAATAAATAAACATATTTTGCCATTTTTTCCTCCTATAATTCTAATTTCATAACTTTTTTTAGATAGCATTTCCCACAAAGACTCTCATAAGTGTCTCCTTGGTCTATCATAACTTGTTCACCTGTTTTGGTAAATTCTCCGAAAATATTTTTTCTAGCATTAAATCTTGCTTTTTTACCGCAACGGCATATAGTATACACCTCTTCTATCTCATCTGCAAGAGAAAATAATCTTTCACTGCCAGGAAATAAATTACCTTGGAAATCAGTTCTTAACCCATAACAAATAACAGGTATATCATATTTTTTCGCAAAAATAAAAAGTATATCTACTTGTCTTCTACTTAAAAATTGTGCTTCGTCTACTATAATACAAGAAATACCTTCTTTAAATGACTTTGCTAAATAATTAATAAACTCATTATCAACTTCGCTATAATTACCTTCTCCTATCATTTCCTTAGGGCTTTCTTCAGTTTTAATTAAATAATCAACCTTCCTAGAAATTCCTATCCTACTTACTATCGTGTCTTCTCCTTTTGTGTCAATAGAAGGCTTCATTATTTTAACTTTCATTCCTCTTTCCTCATAATTATTGGCGACTTGTAACAGCACGGTAGTTTTACCGCAGTTCATTGCGCCATACCTAAAATATAATTTACTCATTTACCTTATCCTCCCTCTAGGATGACTCCCAAAATACACACTTTTAAGTCTATCACTTGTAATATGAGTGTAAACCTCGGTAGAATTGATGTTTTTATGTCCAAGCATTTCTTGTACGCTTCTTAAATCACACCCATTATCAAGTAAATGGGTTGCAAAAGTATGCCTTAGTGTATGGGGACTAACTTTAGTTTTAATAGACGTATTTTTTATTATACCATCTATTATCTTTGCTATGCCCCTAGTAGATATATTACCGCCATTTTTATTTAAAAACAAGAATTCATTTATTTTTCCGTCAAGTAATTTACACCTTGTATTTTTAATGTAACGATTTAATGCTTCACTAGTATAATCTCCATAAAAGACAAATCTTTCATAACTTCCTTTTCCCATTATTCTAATTTTCTTATTTTCAAAATCAATATCACTTAATTTAATATTAACTAGTTCGCTAACACGAACTCCAGTTGAATACATAAGTTCTATTATTAGATTATTTCTCTCTCCTAGACTTCCTTCTTTACTAATTTCTATCATATCTTCTAATTCATTATATTGTACAAATTTAGGTAAACTTTTCTCTTTTTTAGGGTATCTTATACTACTTAAAGGATTAATACTTATATATCCATTATCTTTCATATATCTATAGAAACTTTTTAAACTACTAATCTTCCTACTAACAGTTTTACTACTATCTTCCATATCAAATAAATCTTTTAAATACAATTTAACATCTTCTCTATTTACTTTAGTTAAATCTTTATTTATATCTTTTATAAATTCTTCTAAATCTATTCTATAACTTTTTACTGTTAAAGGAGAATAATTCTTTTCAAATTCTATATATTTTAAAAACTCTTCTATGTATTTCATAATTTAAATAATACTACAAACTTATAATATTTTCTATATTAAATTAAAAAATCTTACTTAAAAAGCAAGACTTTCTAATTATTCAAAAAATTTCTCTATCGGTATATCTAATGCTTCACTTATTTTATATAAATTAAATAAACTTATACCTTGACTTACTTTTTTACTTTCTAAACTTCCTATTAGGGAAGTAGATACTCCTACTTTTTGTGCTAAATCTTTCTGTGTAAGAGTACCTTTACTTGCATTATACATAAGTCTATACTTTCTAATGTTATTTCCAACTAAACTATTTATCTTACTTTCTGTCATAATTACTCCTAGTTATCTGCTAATGCACAAGCATCGTCTACCTCTACTTCATAAGGTGAACTTACTGTTCCATCTCCACTTTTCCAAGTAGCACAGGCTTTTATGGATAGGACTGGACGAGCAGCATTGATTGTATTATCTACAGTAGTTCCAAATATTCCTCCCATAGTTGTTTCTGAATTAATTACCATATATACTTTTGAAGAAAAACTATAATAACCGATAGGACTCATTGTCCACCAACCTGTATCTCCTGTTATACTACTATCTTTACTATTTTTTGTATAATATGTATTTTCATTTTTATTTGCATATACACCACCTGCATAAGCAACCTCGTCTGCTGTCATTAATGCTATTGGATATTCTAATTGCTGATTTCCTATTCCTAATTTATTTTTTACTGTAAATTTATCCAAATTGCTTGCATTACTATACAAAGTTCCATTTACATCATTTCCACATTTAAATGATGGCCTTTTATTTTTCTCTAACCTATCATAACCTGCAGAATAATCAGACGAATTACTAAAAGTAGCACGATCATTACAATATATTGCTGTTCTGCTTAAATATTTTCCATAATTATTTAATAAATTATTTTCATACCATCTATCTATTGTTGTCTTTATTGTAGAAGATTCATCATTTTTCCTAATTATATTTTTGACTAATACTTATATATCCAGATGTAGTATCGTGTTTCGTTCCTGCATATAATAACCTTACACTTCCATCTTCATTTGTTCTTATTATTCTCCACCAGATATCACTATCATTTTGTTTTCCAAATTTTACCCAGTTATTATCAGGATTTCCAGCAAAATAATATACTGCATTTTTAGTTTGCTCAACATCTTCTATATATTTAATATTATCTTCAACATATAAACCTGAAAAAGGAAAAATAAAATCAAAACCTATTCGTTTACCTATTGTAGAATTATCAGCAAGTATTTTATCCATAAATGTTATATTTGACTTAAAATCTATAGTACAATATTCTGGAGTATTTAATTCTTTTACTACTACCGCTTTTTTGCTATAATCCCAATATGCTTTACTTCCATTTTTACATTTTATTTCTTTTACTGTTTTTGTGCTTAATAAAGTTTCTAATGTATCATTAGTAGATTGCCCTTCTACAGTATAAGCAACGATATTTATATCTCCTTTTGGACTTATTCTATATGGGTCGTCTATTGTTCCTTTGCCAGTTACTATTACATCCGTTTGTAAATATGCTGTTGGTCTTATTCCACTCTTTCCACTTACTTCTGTTATTCCACTTGGAGTTATATTTTTAATATTACTACTACCACTTTCTAATGCGAACCAATTATCACTAATCCCTAAGTAAGACTCTTGCCCTCCTATTTCAGCATATTCATAAGTGCTTAATAAGCCTATTTTATCATAATTACTTGCAGCGCAACCATCTTTTGTACAATTAAATTTATTAGTATCTTGTATTACATCTTTTGCAATATCTAAAGTATTATAAAAATTATCTAAAGTACTTTTTATATTTTCTTGAGTTGTATTTCCTTTATTTGAATTATAAATTATTTTTGCATAAGTTGTTCCATTTAGGTCATAACTTCCTGTTATTCTCCATAAATTTTCACTTGTATTAGAACTTGTTGGATATTGAAGATAGTTTGTTATTACTCCTCCTCCATATAGACACTCTTTTGAAGTACTCGTTACACAATCAGTATCTTTTTCTACTATATCTACTAATCTTTTATTTCCTGCTTCTATACTTTCATTAAAAACTCCCGGTATAGTTTGATAACCATTTTGCAAATCTACTGAAACTGTTGTATTAAAAGTATACCCTCCAAATACTTTAAAGTCTACTATTGAATCTGCACTTTTCCCATTATTTCTTATTATTACTCTTACTTTTCTTGAATATGTTGTATCTTCAGTATATCCATCTATTAAACCAGTACTACCCCATTGAGTTTTATCTGTGTATTGAACTGTTGCATTACCTTGCTCATTTTTATATGCTAAAGCATATCTACTATCAATTGGATTTACTGAAGATATTTGTATAGTTATGAAACACTCTGTATCTTGAGGTGTTGTTACTTTAGTTCCATTAACTGTACACGCTTGTCCACTATCTTCTTCTATCTTTATCCCATAGTTTAACTCTGCAATTAATAACTCACTTACTTTATAGTTATCTGTTCCAATTAAAAACGTTCCATAGGATAAACCCATTACAAGCATTAATATCACAATTATTGCTATTCCTAATCTTGTCTTACTACTTAATATTCTCTTTATCATTTCACATACTCCTTTCTGGCACAGAAAAACACATAGTTAAAACACTATGCGTTCGTGTATGCAAAAAGATAAAAGATTTTTTTAGTCTATAATACCCCCCCCATATCAAACATTTGTACT
>CANRGI010000070.1 GCA_947630095.1 uncultured Bacilli bacterium | reverse complement strand
GTACAAGTCTTAAACTAGGAGAACAAGCAACAAACCATATAATACACATAAAGAAGAAAGTTTTTAATGAACAAAGTATATGATAACTAAAACATTCAGTATTAACTTTCAATTTTTCAATTAATTTTTTTATAGGTTTTTCTAATATTTCTCCCATAGTTAAATATATCCAAGGCATTATACCAGCAGCAAAAATATATTTAAAAGATGCACCGTGCCATAAACCTATTAATAACCACAATATCAATATTGCTAATATAGTTGGTATCTTCTTTCCAATTTTTCCAAATTTTCTTTTCATACTTTTACCTAATCTTTGAAATAAATTAGATTTTAACAATGGATACATAATATAGTCTTTTGACCACGTTCCAAGTGAAATATGCCAAGTTCTCCAAAACTCAGATAAATTTTTTGAAAAAAATGGACTTTTAAAATTTTCTTTTACTGTAATACCATACATCTTAGAAGAACCTATAATTATATCCATACAACCAGAAAAATCTGTATATATTTGTATTGCATATAACATAGTTGCTAATATTAAATAATAACCTGTATAAACATTATAATTGCTAAAAACCTGTGTTACTATTAATGATAATTGGTCAGCAATTAACACCTTTTTCATAAGACCATATATTATTCTTTCACTTCCACTAAATATATTATCCCAATTAAATTTCTTTGCTTCAAATAATTCATTTTCCATTTCATTATAGCGCATAACTGGACCTGATACTAAAGCAGGATAAAAGCAAGTATATAATAATAATTTAAAAATATTCTTTTGAGGAGAATAAGAAGTTCTATAAATATCTATTACATAACCTATTAAAGATAAAGAATAATAGGATATTCCTAAAGGCGCAATGAAGTTAAAAGTTCCCATAGGAGAATTAATATTAAATATACTACTAAATACATTTATACCTAAAGGAATTATATTTATATACTTTAAAATACTTAATACTAATAAAATACTTGCTAGTGTTAAAAATAATACTATTCTCTTTTGCTTTTCATTTTTACATTTCTTATCCATTAATAAAGTTCCTATATATGATACTACTGTACTAAATATCACATATAAGAATAATTTAAAAGAAGATAAAATAGTAAAAAATGCTACACTTGAAAGAAGAAGAATTATCCATCTATTCTTCTTAGGAAATAAGTAATAACACATTACTGTAAAAATTAAGAATAAGAAAAACTTAACTGACGTTATGGTCATAAATTACTCCCCCTTCAAAAAGCCAATAGTCATTTTACCACGACTTACTTTATTTTTTTTATTATCATATATATTGTATTTTAAAATAATTCTTTTAAATCTATCGTCTTTTTCTATTACTTCGCCTTCTACTAATAATGGAGAAGACGAAACAAAAACTGGTTTAATAAATTTTATATCAACACTTTCTATTAAACTTCTTTTTCCAGGAATATATACCCCTGCTAAAGTAGACAAACAAGATGCAGTTAGCATACCATAAACCACCTTTTCTTGATATCCCTCTTTTTTGGCAAAAACTATATCATTATGAAGTGGGTTAATATCATTTGAAATACTTAGAAATAAATTCATTTTCTCTTCATTTATTTCAAATTCAAAACTTTCTTTTAAACCAATATTAATTTCTTCAAAAGTATAGTTATTCATATTCTTTCTAAAATGATATCTACCATTTCTCCTACATTTTTCATTGTTGTAACTTCATTCATATTAAATTTCATATTAAAATGTTCTTCTATTGCAACGATTAAATTGATATGCTCTAATGAGTCCCAGTCTTCAATATCGTCTGCTTTAGTTTCCTCAGTTACGTGTATACTTTCGTCGTCAAATACCTCTCTAAATATTTCGTCTAATTCTTTAAAAATTTCTTCTCTACTCATTTTTATCCTCCACTTTTATATATTTATTTTTATTTTCATAATTATCTGTTACAATAAATTTCCATACTGTATTTCTATGCTCGTCTTCTTCTATTTTTTCAAAACCTTGTAAGCCATAAAAGTCACGAACCATACCATTTTTTAATGTTGGATAATAATATCCATATATTTCTTTTACTCCACGCTTCTTAGCTTCCTTTTGAAGTGCATCCATCATAGCATATTCCATATCTCTTTTTAATACTCTACAACTCATAATCCATAAATCAATGTCTAACTTTTCTCCCTTTTGATGCGCGATTATAACTGATACAACACCATTATCTCCAAATTTATCTTTTAAACTTCCATATAATGTAATATATTCTTGCTCTCTTGCAACATCTTCTATTTCTGCTTGAGTATATCTTTTTGTTGTAAGATTAAATTGATTACTTTTATTTGTTAACTGGGCTATTCTAGCCATATAATTTGATGTAAATTCGTCTATTGTAGATGTCATTTCTAAAGATATTAAATAATCTTCATAATTTTTAAATGAACTCATAGATTTTTTTCTTTCTATATTTTCTTTATACATTTCAGTTTTATTATAATCTTCTTTTGAAAGATTAAGTCCTTCAAAATATCCTTGATGGTCTATTAATTTAATATATTTATAAGGACTATCTAAATCAGGTATTCCAACATTAGGAAAGTTTTGCCTTATTATTTCTCTTTCTGCAGGATTATCGTCTACAAAAACAAAACTATCAATACCAATATTTAATTCTTTAGATATCTCTTCTAAATTACTACTTTTTGGTTCCCAATTTGCTTTTATTACAATAAAGTCATTAGGTTTTAAAATTCCATCAGGGTGATTTAACCCATCAAGTGCATTTTTTTCGTCATTTTTACTATCAACATTTAATAGTATACCCATATCTTTATGTAATTTTATATATTGTTGAAAATCAGTATATACTTGTGACTCTGGAGTTTCAGGGCCTATTACTAGGTTTTCTACTCCATCATCTCCAACTACTCCACCCCATAATGTGTTGTCTAAATCAAGCACTAATGCTTTTTTATTTTTTCCAAGAATTGCTTTTATAATATTTGCAATTTGATACGCTAATGTTGGAATAGCAGAAACCGATAAAGCATATTTATACATATAATAATAAAACTCATCAGCCCAAGCATCTAAACCATAACTTGCAGATATATAATTTAAATCACAAATAAAGAAATTTTGATGTTCTTCAGCATATTCTCCAAACTTTAAATTTAACCTTGTTAAAAAATTTACTTTACCTCTAATATCAGTCGCGTCTTTATTACCTAGTAATCTATAAGTTGGATAATCAAAATTATTTTGTATTATAGTACAATTATAAGTTTCAAATAAATGGTTCCACATAGTACTATATCTTTCATATTCTCTTTCTAATTTTGCTTTCACATCACTATTCTTATCAGTAATTAATGGATACTCTAATATATTTTTATTAGTAGTATGAATATATATTATATCAGGTTTAAACTCCATAAGTTTTTCATTATCAAACATTGCATCTTCCCAATATTTATTGTATTCTGACTCATAAAATTCTGCTTTAATTCCATAGTTAAGAAGAAACAACTCTAAAATTAACTTAACATCACTAGTAGTAGAACCTCCTAATAAAGCTATTTTTTTCTCTATATAATTATTATTTTCTTCTAAAAGTTTTCTTTTTAATAATTTTTTATGTTTTAAAATATAACTATTGTCAAATGGATATTCTAATTCTCGCATATTTTCTCCTCTCAAAAATAAATAATATAAAAAGTTAATTATTAAAATTAGTATAATACTATTCTAACCACTTTGTCATTTTTTATAATACTACCCCCCCCGATGTTTTGTCAAGGAAAAAGTGTAATACTTCAATTACCTCAAGTTTATTATTTCAAAAATAACAAAAAAAATGTATTTTTTCACTTATAAGTGATATAATTATACATAGATGGAGGAAAAAATTATGAAATTATTAAAAATAAGTGCATCTAATTTTAAATTATGTGAAGATAATTTTACTATATCATTTGTACCAGTTGCTAATAAAACTATGGACGATAAAGAATTTGAATTAAATCAAATTGCTGAAAATTTATATGTCTATACCACTTTAGGCATAATAGGTAAAAATGCTTCTGGTAAAACAATGACAGTAGAATTATTATCATTAATATATGATATACTGACTAACTACAGAGTTACAAATAAATCTTTATTCAAATTTATTAATAATACACTTAGTTTAGATATCACATTTTTTAATGATGGATATCTATATAGATATGTAACTAAACTATATAAAGACGATTTAACTGTTAACGATAGAATAATATTTAAAAATCAAAAATTATATAAACGCATTTATTTAAAATCTTATGCTAAAAACTTATTTGATTATACTAAATATGAAGAAGTAAAAACAAACACTGATTTACCAGAAGATACTTCAATAATATATTCTGAAATAAAAAAATTCCAACTAATGGGTCTATATATTCCAAGTAACGATTTTATTTTTAAAGATTATGCTAATATATTTAAAATATATAAATCTTTAGATAATAACCTATCATTTATAAAATTAATTTTAAAAATCTTTGACGAACATATCCTTAATATTAAAATGATTAACAATAAAAAATTTAATATCATATATAGTGATGGAACTAAAAACACAGTATCTGACGACGAATTATACGAAATATTATCTAGTGGTACTACTAAAGGTTTTGGCTTATTTTCTACCATAGTATTATCTTTACTAACAGGTTCTGATTTAATAATAGACGAAATTGAAAATCATTTTCATAAAACATTAGTAGAATATCTTATCAATTTATTTAAAGATAAATCAGTTAATAAAAAAAATGCTACTTTAATTTTTACAACTCATTACTGTGAAATATTAGACTTATTTAATAGAACAGACAACATATACATTACTAAATTTGATAAAAAAATAAAATTAGAAAATATGCACGAACTATACAATTTTAGACCTGAACTATCTAAAAGTAATAAATTTTATAACAATGCTTTTAATACCAATGTTAATTATGATGCTTTAATGTCTTTCAAAAGGAGTATAATGGAATGGACAAAAGAAAAATAGAAGGCTATAAAATTTTAATTATGTGTGAAGGTAATGACGAAAAAACAATTATAGATTTATTATTAGATAACAATAAGTTAATATTCACTAGAGAAGATTTAATAGGTAGTACACCTTATCACATTAGACAATTAAAGCACTCTTCTATCATAACTGATTTAAAACATTATGGTAAAGAAGTTATAATATTTAGAATTGGAGATAAACAAAATGATAAACTAAAAATACCATCTGAAGTTAAAAATATTTTATCACAAGATAGAATATATAAATTTTGCACAAAGCCAGAAATAGAAATACTTTTAATTATCAATGAAAATTTATTAAAAGAATTTAAAAAAAGTAAAATCAAAGCAAGTACATTTGCAAAAGAAAATATAAAATATAATGGTAAAAAATACGATAAATCAACTTCTTTTTATCAAGAATATTATGGAAATAAAAACATAAACAAACTTATCCATAATATTAAAGAATATAAAAAAATAAAAAGCAATGATAAAAATGAACTATATTTATCTGATTTATTAAAATAATCATATGTACATCTTTATCAAAGTCAAAATAATCGCTATTACACCCATTAAAGAAAATATCAACTTCTCTCTAGTAGTTAATTTCTTTAAACGAAATGGAAGTATAAATAATATACCAGTTATTAACAAAGCCACTGACGGAGGAAATATTAAAAAATGTTTACTATTAGAAGATAACATCTTTGAAAGCAAATAAATAGATGGAATTATAATTGCGCTGGAAGTTATAGGTAATCCTATAAATTCCTTTTTTTCTTTTCTTTTTGTATTTGTAAGCATATTAAAATAAGCAAGTCTTATCACACCACAAACTGAGAAAAATATACAAGAAGCATAAGTAAATACATTTGCTGGAGAAGTCTTAAGCACAATTAGCATAGGTAAAATACCAAAACTTATCACATCACTTAATGAGTCTAACTCAACCCCATATATCTCTTCTTCTTTTAAACTTCTAAACCTTCTAGCAACCACCCCATCAAAAGCATCACAAATAGCCGCGCAAATTAAAGCAAAAATAGGATAAATAATATACCCATTTACTACTAAAATAATTCCAGCCAAAGCAAAACAAGTTCCAAGTAAAGTCACTAAATCACATTTTCTATAAATTCCTATTACTCTCATATATACACCACACTATTTTCTAATTAAAAATGATAACATCTCTTTCTTATCCTTTTCCCCATTTATAATATCACTTATCAAATTTATTACTTCCATTTTAACCTTTTCTTTTTTTATTAATTCTTTTATAGATTTAAGAGTATATAACCCTTCTACTGTAGTATTACTTGCATACTTACTTGCTTCTTCAAACTTACCTTCTCCAATTAAATGTCCATAAGTAAAATTCCTACTAGTTAAGGAAGTACAAGTGAGTAAAATATCTCCAAACCCAGCAAAAGATAATATAGTCTTTTTATTTCCTCCTAAAGCATCAATAAGTTCTTTT
>CANRGI010000069.1 GCA_947630095.1 uncultured Bacilli bacterium | reverse complement strand
TTAGTGAAGAAGAAATAAAAAGTATGATAAGTTATACTATAGATGGAAATTCTACTACAGAAAAACCATCTAAAGATAGTGAATATTATGTTAATAAAATTGAGTGTGAAAAAGGTTCTAATGTAGTATGGGATAATACAAATTGGCAAGTAGAGCTACAACATTTAGAAAAAGAAGATATATGCACTGTTGATTTTACTAAAAGTGAAACAACCGGTTATAATGTAAACATAGAAACAAATTCACCTCAACTTATAGACTCAGTAAGTAAAAGTACAATTGAAGAAGGAACAATAATATTTTATCTAAAATGGAAATATTACAGTATAACTAACTGTCAATATAAAATAGATGGTCAAAAATTAATAATAGATAATGTAACAAGTAAACAAACTTGTAATATAACTTTTAATGATTCACCATTTGTAGCAAAATTAAAAAAAGATAATCCATCAATATCTACAAGACAAACATTTAGTAGTATATTTACGGCATCAGGATTATATAAGGAAGATAATGAAGGTTTTTTAGAAACTGAAGGAAAAACACAAAATGAGGTATTATACTATGCAGGAGATGTAAAAAATAATTGGGTAAAATTCGGAAAAGAAGGCAGTGAAGATATCTGGTGGAGAATAATTCGAACAAATGAAGATGGAAGCGTAAGATTATTATATGCAGGAAAAGGAGCAAATGGATATAATTCTACTACAGGATATATAGATCAATCTCCATATAATGAAACATATAATAACGCAAGATATGTAGGCTATATGTACGGAAATACAGGAAGTTTAGAAGCAAATAGACAAAATACAACAGACTCAAATATAAAGAAAATAATAGATAATTGGTATGATACAAATATGAAAATTAATGATACACAAAGTCATCCTTATGGCTTATATTTAAGTAGAACGACAATATATTGCAACGATCGTTCAACTAATACTTATAGTTCAAGTAATACAATGTATGGGACAGCAATGAGATTAACAACTAATGCAATCAGTTCTGGTGGAGCATCAATCACTAGTGATTACCATCCAACATTTAAGTGTGGAGGAGATAATAAGGGAGGCTTATGGGGTAACACAAGTTCTTTAGATAAGTTTACAGCAACAAATTTAAATGATGCTGGAAATCAGATGCTGGAAAATAGACCAATCGCCTTAATGACAGCAGATGAGATAGTATATGCAGGAGGTTTATATGGAAAGAATAATTCAAATGCTTGGTATTACCAAAACAGTTCTGGAAATAGTATTACAGGAAACAAAACGTGGTGGACAATGAGTCCGTATTGCTATAGTAGCCTTGCAAACGTCTTCTACGTGAACAGCTCCAGCAACCCTGGTTACTTGGATTTTAACTATGCAGGTGCTTCGAACGCCGTTCGTCCAGTTCTATCTATCAAAGCGTGCGCAACAGTAACTGGTAGTGGTACAACATCTGATCCATATATTAGAAAGTATAGACTTATGTATAATGCAAGTAAAGGTACTCTTACACAGAAAGATTTAGCAAAAAAAGTAGGAGTATCTACTTCTTTAATAGGAAGTTTAGAAAGTAAAAAAGTAAGTCAAGGTATAAGTTTATTTAACTTATACAAAATAAGTGAAGCATTAGATATACCTATAGAAAAGTTCTTTGAATAGTCTTAAAAACTGTTCACTAAAAAATTGAAATTTTAATATTAATTATTTAAAAATTAAATAAAATCTAAAAAACTTACAAAAAAACTAGTAAGTTTTTTATTATAAAATATTGTCCTAATTTATATTTTTTGTTATAATTACATTATACGATAAGAATGGAGAGAATAATATGGGATTATTTAAAAAGAAGAAAAAAGAAGAAAATAAAAATGAACAAATAAATAATACTCAACCTACAGCGCAACCACAAGTACAAAATCAAGTACAACAAGTTCCTAATCAAATGCAACCAGGGGTACCTATTCAACAAGCACAAGTACCAAACCAAGTACAAAATCCAGTGTCAAATCAAATGCCAAATGTAGGTCAAAATATGCAACCTATAAATCAAAATATAAATGCACAACCTATGAATCAAGCACCAATGAACCAACCTATACCTAATGCACCTATGCCAGAGCAAAATACACAACCACAAATGCAAAGTCAGGAACAACAAGCAGTTCCTCAAGTTCAACCAAATGTAGTAGTGCCTCCTAATCAACCAACAGCAGAGGCAAATAATGCTGGGCCTAATTCACCAGAAGAAATTGAAACTTTATCTACAGATGGTGTAGAGATGTTAGACTTAGAAAATGAAGAAAAACCACCAGTAAAAAAAGGTGATACTAAAGAAGAAAAGAAAGAAAATCGTGCTCTTATTATAATAATGTTATCAATTCTTGCTTTCTGCTTACTTTTACCTACAGTAACTAAATGGTTCAAAAAGTCGTCAATATTCAGTTATACTGACGATGTAGAAGAAATAATAAACGATAAAACAGAAGATGGCTACTTAGTAATAGGTAAAGAAGAAGGTTCTATCACTGCACGTAAAGTTCAATTTTATAACTTTTATAAAAGAAGTGACAACCAAATAAGTATGGTTTACCTTCCATCAACAGGAATAAAAGATATTAACAAGCAAAATATTTACATTGAATTATATGACGCTAATAAAAATATTATCTATAGAGAAAAATTCCTACCAACATCTAAAGTAGAAAGAAAAGTACAAGGAAGATTTAATATCACAGTAACATCAGATGTTTATAAACAATCTTACTATTCAAAAATAGTAATAATTGATGCAGACGAATGGGGCAAACCAACTTCAACATTAACTTGTTCATTTAATACCATTGAAAGTGGTTACACATATAACGAAAAGATAACTTATAATTTCAGTAAATTAGGTTTATTAAGTTATAAAGTTTCTAAAAAGGTAACAAAAAGTAGTCTTAATCAACCAAGTGAAGACCTAGAAAACAGCGAAGAAAACCCTAATGAAGATATAGAAACAGATATAACTGAAACAGAAGGCGACGATATAATCGCATCAGCAAACCCATTTACAAAAGTAATCGAAGAAGAAGCAGAACTTATTGAAGACACTAATATTACAGATTTAAAATATGACGAAGCAACAATAGAATATACAGTACCTCTAGCAACACTAGATGCCTCAAGAAGTGGATATACCCCAGTTCATTCACACGGTAGCATTTTAAGAACAATTAGATTAGAAGAAGAATCAAAAGGCTGGAGTTGTGAATAATGAAATCGTTTCTAATCGGGGATTTTGAAGGTCCATTAGATTTATTACTACATCTAGTTAAGCAATCAAAAATGGACATAAGTGAAATAAAAATAGTTGAAATAACAGAGCAATATATAAATTATTTAAAAGATATGGAAAGTTTAAATCTAAACATAGCAAGCGAATACCTAGTAACAGCAGCAGAATTACTAGAAATGAAAAGCAGGTATTTGCTTCCTAAAGTTCCTAAAGAAGAAGACGTAACTGAAGAAGAAAACCCAGAAGAAGAACTAAAGCGCAGATTAATAGAATACGAAAAATATAAAGAATCAGTTTCTTCATTTAGAGAATTAGAAGAAAATAGAAGTGCTTACTTCACCAAAACACCAGAGAAAAAAGAATTGTATACAACAGCAAAACTAGAAAACACCGAAGCATTAACCGCTAATGATTTATTAGAAGCATTAAAATCTTTACTAGAACGAAAATCTTATTCTAAACCATTAAATACAAAAATAACAAAAAAAGAGTTGTCAGTAAGCGACAGAGTTGATAAAATAAGAAGTGTTTTAGCAAAACAAAAAGAAGTAGAGTTTTTAAGTTTATTTGAAGAAATTACTCGTCCTTACATAGTAGTAACATTTTTAGGAATTTTAGAAATGGCTAAATCAGGAGAAATAATATTAAAGCAAGATAAAAACTTTGGAACAATTCTACTTGAAAGAGTTGATTAAATATGAATTTAAAAAGTATAACAGAAGGTATATTATTTGTAGTAGGCGACGAAGGAATTACTATAAAAGAATTATGCAAAGTACTAGAAGTCACAGAAAAAGAAGTAATGGAAACTTTAACAGAACTAAGAAAAGATTATGAAAAACCAGATAGAGGCTTAAGAATTTCTTTTTTAGGTAACACATTTAAACTTACTACAAAGAGTGAACATAAAAATTATTACGAAAAATTAGTAACTGATTCTCATATTTTTACATTGAGTAATGCGGCACTAGAAACATTAGCAATAATTGCATATAATGAACCTATAACTAGAGTAAAGATAGACGAAATAAGAGGAGTTTCTAGTGTTCAAATAGTAAGAAAATTATTAGCAAGAAATTTCATAAAAGAGTGTGGAAAAGAAGACTCAATAGGTAAACCAACTTTATATAAGACAACAAATGAATTTTTAGATTATTTTGGTTTAGCAACTAAAAATGATTTGCCAAAACTAGATGCAAAAGATAAACCAGAAAAAGACGAAGAAATAGAATTGTATAAATCAAATTATAAAGAAGAATAATATCCTTAACTGGATGTTTTTTCTTATAATATAAAAAATGTGGCTAATACATAGAACAAAGTATAGTAAAATTCCTAATTTAATGTTATAATAACGATATTGAATGAGCAAAAACTATATGATAGCATAAATATACTTAATAACAAAGGTGATTAGAAAATGGTTGAAAGAACTATTGACCCAAAAATAATGGATATTGTAAAGAAATATGTTGATGTAATTTTAAAAAATTATAAAGTAAAAGCAATAATATTATTTGGTTCTTATGCTAAAGGAACTTATAATGAAGATAGTGATATTGACATTGCTATAGTAACTGACGACTTTAAATGTAGAGATAAATTTGACGAAGAAGTAGAGTTAATGAAATTAAGAAAAAATATTGATTATCGTATAGAACCTCATTTAATAGAAACATCCGATTATGAGAATATAGAAACACCTTTTATAGAAGAAGTGATAAACACAGGAATAAAAGTTGCATAGACTAATCTATCTCATAGTAATATGTTAAAAAAATAATTATTTTTAGAAGGAGAATTTATTATGAAAAATAAAAATAAAATTATAATTGCAGGTTTAGTAATTTTCTGTATAGTAATTTTGGTAATTTCTTTAATTGTATTTAATAAGGAAGATAAAAATGATAATACTAATGATAAAAATTCAGAATATAAAGAAATAAAAATAGAAAACCAAAATAAATTATATGATACTTCAGAAGTAAGTATGGACTTAAATAGTGACGGAACAAAAGAGAATATTAAAATAATAGAAGGCACTGCATCAATAGAAATTAATAATACAAAATATTTAGATAATGCTAAAGAAGGATATTCATATCAATATTTAATAATAGATTTAAATTTTGATGGTAACTTAGAAATAATACAAAGAGAAATGCGTGTAACAGTATCGCCTATATCAAGTAGTTATAGGGTATATAGTTATAAAAACAATAACCTTACTGAAATTGGTAGTTTTAACATAACAGGAAATTTACCTGATACTATATATTCTAATGGAGATACTATAAAATTTGAATATTGGCCTTATGAAACACCAGACGATTATAAAGAAGAAGTTGTTGTTAATTTATCAAAATAATGTAGTAGTATAATATTAGTTAACACATCAAAAGAAAGGATTAGCAAATGAAAATAATTGATAAAAAAAATTTAAATTTGGAAAGTAATAAAAATATTGCGAAATATTTAGGTAAAGATTTAGAATTAAATGATGATTTTATTATTATCATTGGCGAAATAGATAAAGATTTAAAAGAAAAATTGTCACAGTCTAAATCATATATTTTAGTAATAAATGATAAACCATTAGAAAATGAGGAAACTAATTTAAATTACATTTATGTTAAAGACGAAAATTTAAATGATTTCTTAGAAGATTTTATTAATTGTTTAGCAGGAGAAGGTATTTTAAACATTGATAATGTTGATATAAAATGTTTAATTAGTTATAATATTGCAATTTCTGAAAAAAACAAAAATGTTGAAGATCTTATAAAAGATTTAAATATAAAATTATCTCCATATAACTATGCAAAGGAAATCATAGTTATAATAACTGGTCATAATTTAAGTTTATTCACCTGTGAAGATATTGTTAAAAGAATTAAAGAAAACTTTGATTCTCCATACATAGCCTTTGCAGTAAGTGAAACTTTAAAAGATATAATACATACAACAGTAATTATTAAAACAAAAGATAATTAATAAATTAAATGTTAGAGGAACTTCATACTTTGAAGATTATTTCTCTTAAATTTAATTTTTTTTATGATTTTTGTTCCAAAATATCAATTATATGGTATAATTAAATAGTACTTGCTCCCGTGGCGAAATTGGTAGACGCGCACGACTCAAAATCGTGTACTTTATAGTGTTGGGGTCCGAGTCCCCATGGGAGCACCAAATAAAGTCAATAAAGGGGCTGTTCAATAATTAAGTGATTAATTTTTGAATTAGTCTCTTTTTTATAAATTTAATAAAACCTTGAAAGC
>CANRGI010000068.1 GCA_947630095.1 uncultured Bacilli bacterium | reverse complement strand
TTATTTTGTTTTTATATAATGCTTTTATTTTATAGGTGTTTATAGTACCATCTTCTGCAGTTACATTTATAGTTATCTCGTTATTATTTCCTTTAATATCGTTATTACCTATTATTTCATAAGTTGATTTAGCATCTTCTAAAGTAAGATTTATTTCTAAAGAATTAATATCATTAGGTAAATTTAAATAGTATTTATTTTTATATTTATTAAAATCTATATTATAACCTGTAATGGTTAGGGAACTTAAGTAATTGTTGTATGATTTCTTTGGTTCGGAAGGTGTCACTGGGGTAGTAGGGGTAGTATCTTCTTCATTAGTGCTCGGGATAGAAGGTATATCTAAAGACTCAAGAGGTGGCTTTGGAGTTAATTCTTCTTTATCTTCAATTTCGTTTGTAGAATATTTTTCTACATTAATTGTTTTAGAGTATGAAATATCTTTAGTTATTTCTTCTATTTTATCAAATAAATCTTCGTCATTAGAAGCAGATAATATTTTTTCTATGTTAAGTAAGCCTATTGTTGGGTTAGAATAAGTTATAGTAACAGAACTAGCATCAGTATCACGTACAACAAAACTTGCTTTTACAGAATAGTTACCACAATAAAGATTATTTTTACAAGTATCTTTATATAAACCATTTTCATTTGCAACTGATAAAATTATTTTTTCATTATTTTCAATATATAATTCAGTATCCCATAGTTTATCAGAAGAAACATCAAATAAATTTAATATATCAGCATCATAATCAATTATATGACCAGCAAGTATCATACCATCTGCATTTAAATCATTTTTATTAAAACCACTTATAGTCATATTAAAAGTCACAGTAAAAGATTTTCCTACTACAACTTTATCTGGACTTTCTATAGTAAAACTATCTATTTCTATTCCTTTTAATTTATTTGGAAAAGATATTAAAATAACACTAAAAATTAATAATATAAATTTTTTCATACAACCTCTTAACCTTATTATAACATATATCTATTTAATTTAGTTAATAATAAAAGTTTATTTGCATATACTTGACTAGGGGTGAATATGTGAAAATAGGAGATTATGTAACTAGAATTAGTTATAAAAATGATATTGTTTTTGAAGTTATAGAAATAGAAGGGAATAATATATTACTTAAGGGAGTTAACGTTAGGTTACTAGCAGATGCGCCTATAAATGATTTAAGGATATGTAATAAAAGGGAAGTGAAAGACGATTTTTTTCCTAAAATAGAAAATACAAACTTAGATAGAAATGAATACTTTTATATACCTGGGACTGTATTACAATTAGATAGTGATAAGAGTTATTTAAATAGATGTTTAGAATATTATAAAGAAAATAATATAAGAGCAGCAGGTAAGTGTATAAAAGAAAGTGAAATGCCTAGAGAAGTGGTAAAGTATTTAAAACAATATAATCCTGATATATTAATAGTAACTGGGCATGATGCTTACTATAAGAAACAGACAAAGGGGAGTATGTATAAAAATAGTGAAAACTTTTGTAAGACTGTAATTGAGGCTAGAAAATATGAAAAAAGTAGTGATAAACTCATTATAATAGCGGGTGCTTGTCAAAGTAATTATGAAGAATTAATTAAATGTGGTGCTACTTTTGCTTCTAGTCCTAAAAAGATTAATATACACGCTTTAGACCCGGCAATTATTGCTACTAATCTATGTCTATTAGATAGAAATGATAGTGTTGATTTAATAAGTTTACTTGAGAAAACTAAATATGGTAAAGATGGGATAGGTGGACTTAAGAGTAAAGGTACGATGTTTGTAGGGTATCCTAGAAATGAGGTATAATGAATATAGATAAAATAAAAAAAGATATAAATAGTTTAGTAGGGAAAGATGTTCTAGTAAGTGTTAATGTTGGGAGAAATAAACGAGAAAAATACTATGGGAAAGTGTTAGAAGTATATCCATATTTATTTACTATTAAGGTAAAAGATATAATAAAAAGTTATACTTATAACGATATTCTTACAAAAGATGTACAAATTAAAATAAGTAATGCTTGATTTATCAGAAAAAACATTTTATAATTAGAGTATATAAAACACAAGGAGGGATATTATGAAGATAACTAACGTAAGTATTCGTAAAGTCGAGAAAGAAGATTCTCGTATGAAAGGTATCGCGTCAGTATTACTTGATGATGAGTTTGCTGTACATGATATTAGAATTATCGAAGGGACTAAAGGTTTATTTATCGCTATGCCTAGTAGGAAGACTAGTGTTGGAAACTATCGTGATATAGCACACCCTATTAGTCAAGAAGTTCGTAGTATGTTTGAAAAGGCTATTTTAGATGCCTATGAAAAAGCAGGAGATAGTAACGAACAACCTTCAGAAACAGAAGAAGAATAAAAATAACATTGACCTTAAGTTAAATTAAGGTCTTTTTTTGTGAGTTAATCATATTATTTAATGGGTGAAAAAGTAATGGATAGAGAAAATGATACATTAAATAATTTTAATCACGCGGTTACAATAAATGAAAGAAAAAATGTGTTAATAACTGGAGTTAAGAAGTTAGAAAATTTTGATAGTAGAGAGTTCTTTTTAGAAAGTATTATGGGGTTTATATTAATTAAAGGAGAGGGGTTAGAATTAATTAAATTAGATACTTTTCAAGGGACTTTATCTATAAAGGGTAAAGTAAATAGTCTTAATTATTTAGAAAGCGCAAATGGAGGGAAAGCAAAGGGAGAGAGTATGCTTTCAAAGTTATTTAAATAATGAATTTAGATACTCAGATACTAAGTATACTTTTTTCTTTTATTTATGGAGTTATAGTGAGTTACTTATACAATTTAAATTATAACTTTATATATTATAATAGTTACCTTTATAGAATAAGTATAAATATATTATTTTGTACTGATTTAGCGCTTATATACTTTATATTAATTAAAATAATTAACAATGGGATAATACATATTTACTTTATAATTTCATTTTTATGTGGGTTTATATTATTTAGTAAAAGATATAAGATATTAAGAAATATAATTAAAGTTAGAAAATATGTTAAAAAAAGTGTAAATAAATAGTAGTTAAAACTAGACAATGATAAAAGATATGTGTTAATATTGTTATAGGATGGTAGATTATGAAAAAGACTAGTAAACAAGATAAAAGAAGAATTATGTTACTTATAGTAGTATTTATTCCTTTGCTAACAGTTTTCGTTAGTAATATGTTTCATTATTGGTCAAATATCTATTCTAATATAAAAGAAAAAAAAGAATTAGAGAAGAAATATGCTTCTATTTTGGAAAAGGAAGAATTATTAGAAAGTGAAATAAATAAACTTCAAGACGAGGAATATATTGCTAGATATGCAAGGGAAAAATATTTATATAGTAAAGATGGGGAGATAATTTTAAAGATAGATTAGGAGTACAGAGTATGTTTGACAAGTTAAATGATAAACAAAGAGAAGCAGTTTTACATAAAGAAGGGCCTTGTTTAGTTTTAGCAGGGGCTGGAAGTGGTAAGACTAGAGTATTAACTGAAAGAATAAGTTATTTAATAAATGAGGGAGTTAAACCTTATAATATTTTAGCAATTACTTTTACTAATAAAGCAGCAAGAGAAATGAGAGAGAGAGTAGAAAAAAATATAGGAAGTGAAGCAGATAAAATATTTATAGGAACATTCCATTCATTAGGGCTTAAAATCGTGCGTGAAAATGCAGAAGTAATAGGGTATAATAGAAATATAACTATACTTGATAGGGACGATGTTAATTCTCTTATTAAGAAATTTTTAAAAGAATTAAATTTAAGTAGTGAACAATATCCTGTAAAATACATATTAAATAAAATAAGTTTTGCTAAAAATGAGGGATTAACACCAGAAGAATATGAGAAGTTTATGAAAGGACCTCTTGACGAAGCAGTTATAAAAGTATATAAAAAATATGTTAAAACATTAAAAAAGAATAATAGTGTAGATTTTGACGATTTATTAATATTACCTTTAGAAATACTTAAAAAGAGTGACGATGTATTAATTAAATATCAAAATCATTTTGAATATATATTAGTAGACGAGTATCAAGACACTAATATGGTTCAATATGAATTATGTAAATTACTTGCTAGTAAAATGAGAAACTTGTTTGTAGTAGGTGATATGGATCAATCTATTTATTCATTTAGATTTGCTAATTATATGAACGTTGTTAATTTTGAAAAAGATTATTCTGATGCTAAAGTAATCGTGCTTGACGAAAATTATAGAAGTACTAATACCATTTTAAAAGCGGCTAATTCTGTTATTAAAAATAATAAAGAAAGAAAAGAAAAGAATTTATGGAGTAATAATGGAGATGGGGAAAAGATTACTTATATTAGGTGTGAAGACGAAAATGAGGAAGCAAAGTTTGTAGTAAATGAAACTAAAAAATTAATAAATAATGGAAGTATGCCTAGAGAGATAGCAGTATTATATAGGACTAATGGACAAAGTCGTGTAATAGAAGAAACATTTTTAAAAGAGGGTATTCCATTTAAGATAGTAGGTAGTTATTTTTTCTATAATAGAAAAGAGATTAAAGATTTAATCGCATATTTGCATTTAATATATAACCCTAATGATGATGTTAGTTTAGAAAGAGTTATAAATGTTCCTAAAAGGGGAATAGGTAATAAAACTATAGAGAAGTTAAGGATGCTTGGAGAAGTAAATGATACAAGTATGTTCGAGGCTATAGAAAGTGGGAAAGAGTTAGAATTTAAAAATTTAATATTAGAACTTATAAAGGAAAGTAAAGAAACTAATTTAAGTGGTTTAATAGATATAATATTAGATAAATCAGGAATAAAAAGAGAATTAGAAGAAAGTAGTGGTATAGAAAGTGATATAAGACTAGAAAATTTAGAGGAATTTAAGAGTATTACATTAGCATTTGAAGAAAGAGGTATATATAATTTAGAAGAATTTTTAGAAAATATAAGTTTGGTTAGTGATAAGAGCGATTATAAAGAAGTTGAAAATGGAGTAACACTTATGACGTTACACTCTGCTAAAGGGCTTGAATTTGATAATGTATTTTTAGTTGGATTAGAAGAAGGGATATTTCCTCATAGTAGAAGTTATGAAAGTATTAATGAACTTGAAGAAGAAAGAAGGTTATGTTATGTAGGTATCACTAGGGCTAGAAAAAAGTTATATTTACTTAATACTAAAAAGAGAACTTTATTTGGTAAAACTAATATGAATTTACCTAGTAGATTTATAGACGAAATAGATAGTGAGTTAATAGAAAGTAATATTGTAACTACTAATAAAACTAGAATTAATGCTAAAGAAATGTATGAAGACGGACTTAATGAAGATTTAAAAGTAGGAGATAGAGTAGAGCATAGTGTATTTGGTAGTGGAGTAGTAGTTAAAATTGAAGGAGATTATGCTACTATAGCATTTAGTCATAAATATGGAATAAAGCAATTATTAAAAAATCATAAAAGTATTAAGAAGGTGGAGTAATGGAGTATATTTTAATACTTTTTATAGTATTATTTGTAATAGGTTATATAGATTATAAATTAAATAAAAGAATTGGAGAAAAAATTTTAGATAATATACGTAATAATTTAAATATTATTAAACTTATAGGGATAACTTTGCTATTTGTAAGTGGGGCTATGCTATTTAATATTTGTATGGAAGAATGGGGCTTTATGTCTAGTGCTATGGTTAAGTTTGAAGTTAGTATGATACCTTATTTAGTTTATGCTACTTTAGGTGCGCCTTTGATAGAAGAATATGCTTTTAGATATTTACCTTATAAAGTTATTAAAAAAAGAAAATTAAATATTTTGATTATGATAGTGAGTAGTATACTATTTACTTTAGTTCATAAAGCAGAAGATTTTGAGTATTTATTTTACTTTATAGTTGCTATTACACTTTCTATTATATTCTTAAAAACTGGAAATATTCTATATAGTATTATTCCTCATAGTGTATATAATTTAGTTAAAGAGGTTTGTTTTTTTACTGGATTTGGGAGTAGTTCTTTATTTCTTGTGATTTTAGTATTATCTGTTATAATTATAAGAAAAGGAGGAAGAAGTGAAGAATAAATATATAAAGATATTAGGTATTATATTAAGTATAGTATTATTAGTTTTAATATCAATATTAATTTATAATCATTTTAAAAGAGGAAAAGAATATACTTTTGATTTACCTAAGTATGAAGATATAACAAATATTTCAATAACTTTAGGGGATACTACTGTTACAAACGTTCATATTGATCAAATTTATGATACATTAAATATAGATAATAAAATTACTAATATAGAAAGTATATCTGACTATCCTGTACTAGGAAATGATGTATTAACTATTAAAGTAAAAAGTGATAAAGAATTTGTATTTTATGCTTATAAGAAAAAGAATAAATATTATTTTGAAGTGCCTTATAATGGAATATATGAAGTAAAAAAAGAAGTTTATGATAATATATGTAAACAAATACCTATGACATATTAATAAAACTTACTTTTTTTTTATAATAGTTTTTAGTATAATGTTTAGCGAGTTATGGCATTTTTTGATCCTCAAAAAATGGTATAACGTCATTGTACCTAATTTCTAAT
>CANRGI010000067.1 GCA_947630095.1 uncultured Bacilli bacterium | reverse complement strand
GAAGCACACTGTTTATCTTTTTCAGTTCAAGATGGAATAAAAAAGCCACCATCTCTTAAAAATATATTTACAGAACTTTATAATGACCTAGGAATAGAAGAACCCCCTAGTGGAAACTTAACCCCCTGGGCAAAAGAAGGAGTATTACTTCTAAACAGTGTTCTTACAGTTGAAAAAGATAAAGCAGCATCTCATAAAGACTTAGGTTGGAACCTTTTTACAGACCACATTATTAAATTATTAAACGAAAAAGAAACACCAGTAGTATTTATTCTATGGGGTAATTTTGCAAGAAGTAAAAAAGTATTTATAACTAATAAAAGACACTATATAATAGAAAGTCCTCACCCATCTCCATTTTCAGCACACTCAGGTTTCTTTGGTAGTCGTCCATTTTCCAAAACAAATAATTTTCTTATAAGTAAAGGTATTGAACCTATTAATTTTGATTTAAAAAATAAAGTAAAGAATTAAACTTCAAAATTTAACTCTTTTTCTAAATTCACTTTTAACTCTCTACCCTCATATAAACTCTTAATACTAAATTTTCTCATTTTTATTATCATATTATAAGGAAATTTATTATATAAATTATTAAATTCACAAGCACATTTATTATATAAAGTACGAAGTGAAATAAGTTCTATTTCTAACTTATCTATATCTTTTATTATACCATCAAAACTTTTAACACTTACTAAATCAGGATTATCTGTATATATCTTTTCTATCTCATCATAAGCATTAGTAAGTAATCTATCTTTATCATAATTATTTAATTTACTTGCTTTAATATTCTTTACATCTTCAAATATTTTAATATCTATTTTTTTATTACGATTAATTATATTTATACATCTATTTATTAAATCTTCTTTATTCTTAAGTCTTTCGTCAATATCATTTTCACACATACCAGTTTTATATATTAACATAGTAATTATCTCGTTTTTGTTAAGTATATAAATCATTACAATACAGCATATTAGTATTATAAACCCGATTACATATAGAAAAACTATCATAATATCACTTCCTTATGATATAATTGTATCAAATTTTAAATAAAAAGTCTTTATTTTTTATAAAATATAAGCAATTTATTTGAAATAATAAAAAATATATTTACTAAATTTTGTTAATATAAGTAGATTTTTATAGAATTTATGATATAATCATAATAGAAAGAGTGAAAAACAAACTAAGACTAATTAAAAGTAAGGGTTAATTAGTTAGTCTTATATACGAATACTTCTGCACCACTACTTTCGTGTAGTAAAAATTGTCGGAAACTTTATTTTACTAACATTTTTTGTAATGTTTGTTTGTAGCAGTAGTAAATATTTAAAAAACTTGGAGGTTTTTATGAAGAAATGTGCAAATGAGCAGGAAAGATTAAACCAAATTATTGGAAGAAACATCAAGTTCTATAGAGAGTTTTATAACATTAAACACTCTGGAAAAGAAAAAATGACACAAGCCTTACTGGCTAAAAAAGTAGGTGTTTCTACTCCATTAATAGGTTCACTTGAAAGCGATAATTCAAGTCAAGGTATAAGTGTATATAACTTATATAAAATTAGTATGGTACTAGGGGTACCTATAGAAAAATTTTATGAAACTCCTGTAATTGAACAAATCGGAGAAGATTTAAAAATTACAAACTAAAAGAAGTCTAGCACCCACTAAACTTCTTTTTTTATTACTTAATTTTTCTTGCCTCTAAATAGAAACGTTTATCATAACTATGTCCCATTGAGAAAGTCTTTCTAGGTAAAGCACCATCTAAAATAACAGTTTTAAATAAATCACTCTTAGACATTGCTTTAAATAAAATTCCTACATTGCCTTCTTTAGAGCCCATTTCTCTAGTAGTATCATCACCATGTATATAATCAATTTTACCTTTATTATTACTTAAATAATCGTCTAAAAACATTTGAATAGACCCAACTGCTATATTAGATTTAGGGTTTTCTATATATAATTTCTTACTTCCATTACTTGTAACTAGTTCAAATTCTTGCCCATTACCTTCTTCATTGATATTATAATATTTATATAACTCATTAACTAAATTTTCTACATCAGTATCAAATATAACTCTATGTATTGCTTCAAACTCTAATGCTGTACTATGAAGATTTACTAACTCTACTAAAGCATACCTAGATGGATGGTTTAAGTATTCACTTTCACTCATAGTTTGTTTTAAATTTTCATAATTTGCTTTAGCAGTCGCAAGTGAGTGGTTCCCATCTCCCATAGCAAATAGCAACACGCCTTTATCTTTAACTCCATATTTACTTTCAAATAATTCTTTATTAGCAAGTTTTTCTAGCCCTTCTTCCACTGAATTCATTGCCTCATTATTAAGTTTATATCCTTTAATATGCCCTCCATTTTCCATTAAATCAAAGTCATATACTATTTCACTATCACTTACCTTATTTTTTAAACTTTCAATTATATTGCATTCCGTATCGTCAATTAAAATCATTATATGAGGTAACTCTAACTTAGCATTTTCTCTTACTTTAAGTCTAGGTGGAATACGCTCAATTACAGTCTTTTCAGTAGCCCTTATCAAAGTTTGACTTCCTTTTTCATAAGAATAATCTTCTAAATCAACCATACCAATGATGCCTTCTCTAATTCTTCCATCACTTTGTGTTCTCTCTAAATAAATCATACTATCATTTAATTCAGTAAATAAATCTTTACTTAAATATTCTTCCATAGTAGCATTAATTTTATTTATTCTCTCATTTACATCTGCTTCCTCTAAAAATATCTCAGGTAAAGTTAATCTCAAAGTTGAAGGACTATCTCCTACTATATTCTCTACTCTCTCCCAATATTCTGGTTCACTTGTATATTGGTCACAAGCAACCACACTCCATTTTGTCATATCAACATTTTTTGGTATTAAAATGTTTGCTCTTTTAAATGGTATCATTTACACACTTCCTTTCAAAAATACATTATCACATTTTTATAAAAATGTAAATTTATTTATCAAAACTATTTTAAAAATTTAAGACATTTTCACTGAATAATCATAGACTAACATAAAAAATTCTAAAATTATTTACTAAAATAAATAAAAGTGATAAAATAATTTAAAAACAACAAGGAGGCACACAATGGAATTTAATTTAAGACAAATAAAACAACTAGACTGTGAAAAAATATATAATTTACTATTACCAATTATTAATAATTTATATTTATCATTTAACTATCTTAATATTTCAAAGAAAGATTATAAAAATTTAGTTTTAAATGAAATATTAGAAACTAAAAAAATATATAAAGGAAATCAAGATTACAAAGAATTTCTTAAAAGAAAAATTAAACATAAATTATCAGAAAAAACAAAAGAAATGCTTTATAATATAGATACATCTTTTACTATAATAAATAATTATATAACTAAAAATTTTAATAACATATCTAATTATGAAGAAACCTTATATTGTTTTGAAAAATTAAATAACTTTTTAAATTATTATGATTATATACCTAATCCTGATTTATTAATAGAACTAATTTCAAAAAATAACTATTTTAATAAAATGATAACAATTATTTATAACCACAATCAAAACAAGATCATAAAAGGTAAACTAGAAGAAGAAACTGATAACAACTTACTACTCTTAGCAATAGATACCTATTGTATGCTTAATAACATAGAAATAAATAAACTTGAAACTATAAAAGAAAAAGATTTTAATGTACCTACTACTAACTCATTAAAACTTTATTTAAAAGAAATAAGTGAAATACCTCTTTTAACTATTGCAGAAGAAAGAAATCTTGCTATTAAAATTGCCGAAGGAGATATAGAAGCAAAAGATTTGTTTATTAAGAGCAACTTAAGATTAGTAGTAAGCATAGCCTCAAAATATACTGAAAGAGGTTTACCTTTACTAGACCTAATACAAGATGGTAATCTTGGTCTTATGAAAGCAACAGATAAATATGATATAACTAAAGGTTTCAAATTTTCTACTTATGCTAGTCACTGGATAAAACAATATATAACAAGAGGAATTGCATCTAAAGGAAGAAATATAAGATTGTCTCAATATATGTATGATAAAGTAAGTTTATATATAAATACAAAATCAAAAATGGAAAATAAATTAGGAAGAACTCCTACTGAAAATGAAATAGCAAAAGAAATGAATTTACCAGTAGAAGAAATTTCTAAATTTAATAAACTTACAAGTGATACATTAAGTTATAATAGTTATATAGGAGACGATGAAGAAAGTGAATTAGCAGATTTTATACCTGCCAACACTGAAACTCCTGAAGAACTTGCCATAAACGATAATATGAAATTTCAAATTAGAAATCTACTTGAAACTAGTAATCTAAGTCCTAAAGAAAAAGATATATTAATGTTAAGATATGGTTTTAACGATTCGGACCCTTTAACATTACAAGAAATAGGAAAAAAGTACAACATAAGTAGAGAAGGTGTAAGACTAATAGAAAATAAAGCACTTATGAAAATTAGAAACTCAAAATATATAAAAGAATTAGCAAACTCAGACAAATCTTTAAAAAACATAGAAGATTTCAAAAGACAAGATAAAGAAAAAAAATTAAAACAAAGTGAAAGGAAGAAAAATAATTATATGAAAAAAAGTAAAAGTATATATGAATATTTTAATGATTACACTAAAGAAGAAATAGACGAAACAATATCTAAATTAAACGAAAAAGATAGACTATTATTAACTTCTAAATACGGAGAAGATTTAACTAACCCAATTAAAACTAAACTAACAAGAGAAGAAAGTAATAAATTTTATGCAGGTTTAATGCCTAAAATGAAAAAAATGTTAATAAAATTATCAAATGAAAAAGAAAATATAGAAGAACCTCTAGTAAATAATGAAGTTGAAGAAATAGAAAATAACTATACCACATCAAAAGTAGAAGAAAATAATCAAAATTTACAAAAAGAAAATAACAAAGAATTGAATAAAGAAGACTGCACTAAATTATTAGAACTACTAAAAACTCCAACACTTACCCAAATGTTAAGCACTTTATCAATTAAAGAAGTAGTTATAATAGCATTAAAATTAGGATATATAGATGGAAAATATTTTAAAACTGAAGAAATAGCAGAATTTTTACAAATAGAAAAATCAGAAGTCATTGACACTACAATGAAAATACTATTACTATATAAAGATAATATAAATAATTTCTTAGATAACGTAATTAATATGGAAACAGAAGAAAATAGTGAAAATAAAACACTATCTAAATCAAATACAATAATAAAAAAATAAAGTTTCTTAATTGAAATTTTATTTTTTATTTTATCTAATCATAACTATTCTATTTTTTAATAAGTCATTAACTCCATCTACTATTATAACTTCATTACTTCTTTAATAGAACCAATTGTCTTCTTTTATCATATTCTTCTCTAGTAATTAAGTTATAATTTAAATAAGTATCTAAATTTTCTAACTCTTTATCTTTAACGTTTTTAGTTTCTAAAAGTCTACATTCTTCTTCATATAACATTGCTTTTAATGCTTCTTCTTGTCCTTCATTTATACACAAATTAAAATATTCATATCTTGTATTAAAATAACGATCATAAGCATTAAATATTGCTCGATTACCTCTTATTACTTTATTTGCTATTTCAAAAGTATTTTGTTCTTCTACAGGAATTACAATTACTTTTTTTGAATTTTCAAGATTAAAATATACAGAAACAATTTTATTCTTATCAGTTTCTTCTAATACTGTATTAAATATCTTTTCATATTGACTAATAGAAACATCAAAAAACCAAAACCACAAATTATTAGTTACATCAATTTTACCATTTCCATATTTATTTATAATTTTTTCAAAAATATAAGATTTTTTATAATAATTATCTACCCTATCAAAAGATGCCTTTAAATCTAATAAATACTTATATCGTTGCACTAATGGGTTTTGTTCTAGTTCTTTAATTTCTTCAAAATCTCCTATTGAAATTTTATAAAGTTCATTATATTCATTTTTTATTTGTTCTAATATTTCTTTATCCATACCAAATCTTCCCTCTTCTTCATATTTTTTTACACTTATAAAGAATTTAACTTTATTTATTTAATTTTGCCGCATCAGTTTTTGCAATTGCTAATTGTAATATTCATAAAGATTATTCATTGGTTTAACCCATAATCTAATTCATAAAGCCAATCTAAATATTTAATTTTTTGAGCATTATCAGGTCTTCCATATATGACTTTCCCAGTATGATCAAAATCCACTAAATATAAGTCAAAGTAACATTCGTTTACCAATTTACTTATATAATTTTTTTTCTAATCTTTCATAAGAAGTATTGTAATTTTTCATATATTCATAAGCACTTATTATTGCTGTTGAATCAAAAATACTTCTATAATAATAACCATCAGTTAAATATCCACTTATTCCATTACCTTTTTTATTTTCTTTATTATCTAATATTTCTTCAATAACGCTATTTAAAGACTGTCCACTTTTTACCCATTCAAACATATTTTTAGTAATTTGCAACCCTTGTGATTTGCCTATAAATTCATTTCCTCCTTTATCTATAATTGAAGCATAAGTAACTATAAAATAATAGTCTCCTACTTGT
>CANRGI010000066.1 GCA_947630095.1 uncultured Bacilli bacterium | reverse complement strand
GGTTCCGTGGTGTAGCGGTTATCACACTCGCCTGTCACGCGAGGGATCGCGGGTTCAATTCCCGTCGGAACCGCCATTGATTATTAGTTCACTTAGGGTACATACCTAGAACTTTATATAAATTAAAAAAATCAAAATTAATAATTTTGATTAATTTGGTTTCATAGCTCAGTTGGCAGAGCACAAGACTGAAAATCTTGGTGTCGTTGGTTCGATTCCAACTGGAACCACCAGAAAGTCTAGTAAAATCGGTGCTTTGCACTGATTTTTTTGTCTAAAAATTATTTTCTAAAAGTCATTTTAAGATATAGTTAATTTACATTTTTAGCAAGTAATGTTATAATAAATCCTAGAAAGGAATAACTAACAATAATTAGTTAATTTAGGTCTAATGAATATAAAAGATTAGACAATTTAAAATATGGTTTTGAGAAAGTGAGGGGTATAGTTATGATTAAAACATTTAATAAAAATTTTAAGAAAATTATAGTAATAGGCATCATTATAGTTTTAGGAATTATTTTAGGATATAGTTGGCATAATTATCGTAATGCCTTAGTTTTAATGGAAGCAAAAAAACAATATAATGAAGATCAAGAAGCGTGTAAAATTGTGGGAAATACTTTAAATTATATTTATCTTAAAGAATATTACTCAAAAAAACAAGAAGGTTCTATATGGGAATTAACTAATTTAGATAATAAAAAATCTTATCAATTCAAAGTAAAAAATGGAATTAGAGGTTTAGTGGGATTAGAAAAAGGTTCTTATAAATTAAAAGAAATAAGTGCTCCTGAAGGAGTAACCTTAAATGAAAATGAATATTATTTTAATTTTTCAGAGTATAATCATAGTTATGCAGTAGATACCTTAGATTCAGGCGGTGCTTTTCTTTTGGTTGCTAAAAACGAAAAAGGAGAACCAGTTAAAGATATCAAGTTTAATTTTTATTCAAATGATGGCGTTTTGCTACACGAGATTACAACTAATGAAGATGGAGCAGTTGCTATAATTAACCTAATTTCAGAAGCAGATAAAATTTTTTATGTAGAACAAGCAAATATAGATAACCCTCAAAGATTTTATGTGCGAATTGGAAAAGATGAAGTACATGGCTTAAATTTAATCGTCAATGATGAGGGGGTTGCAAAATGAAAAATTGGGGTAAGTTTTTAATTGTTATAATAATAGAAATAATGGCAATTGTAACAGTTGTAACTTTAAAAAATGAAGTTTTGAATGATACTGTTTTTGTTAGAGAATTTAAAACTTTAGATAATGTTTATATAGCAGATTCTAATGATATTTTAATTACAAAGGTAGACGATTTAAAAGTTAAAACCCCTAAAGATTATTTAACAAAAAGATATTATGGTGGTGAAGAAAAAACTGATGTTTTTAGTTATTCATTTTATACCAAAACTTTAAAAGAAGGAGATACTTTAGAGTTTTCTAAACTAGCGTGTGACCAAATTCTTATTTTATTCAGAAATTCTTACCCAATGGTTTCTTTAGAAGAAATGGGAGTATCCTCAGAAAAGGAAGCATATCAAGCATTACAACTCGCAATATGGGAAGTGGCAGATAGAACTGGTGAATCTTTATATAGTGCAGAAGAAGCAAGAATTGAATCTTTAAGAGCATATATTGGAGAGGCTAATATAAACAAAAGAGTATTTGAATCAGCAAGTAAATTAGTGCATTTTGTAGAAAATTGGGATCCTAATGATAAAGAACACTCTGATGTTCAAGCATATTTACATCTTTATACAAATAATGCTTTTAAAACTTTGCAAAATGTAGGAGGCAAGTATTTAGCAGGACCCTTTAAATACAAAATAGAAAATGGAATGCCTGTAGATGCTTTAGTTCAAGGAATAGATTCAGATGGTAATAATGTTAAAATAGATATATATGACGAAAATGGAAAGTTGGTAACTAATTTTTTAAATGTGCATAATGAGAATTTTTATGTAGCATTTCCTAAAGAAAATACAAATTTTAATTTAAAGATTAATGTTAAGTTTTATCATATGCAGGCTTTTGTTTATAATTATAAAAACACTGATTATGTAGTTAGGGGTTATAACGAATTTGAAAAAGAAGGTACATTACCAATAAAAGTAATTAATGAGGAGGTTTAAAAATGAGAAAGTATATAATTGTTTTAGTTATATTAATTCTAAGTGGATTTTTATCTTTTGTTTTATTAAATAAAAATAATGAAAAGATTACTAATTATACAAATATTTCAGAAGATGAATTACTTATGAAGAGTTTGGGATATTACAAAGAAGAACTTAATAGGACTAATTCATCAGTAGATAATTACTGTATTTTTAAGATGGTTGACGAAGATAATAATCTAATTAAAGACGGAGAAATAGAATTTGACGATGGTTCTAGTAAAGAGATAATACTTAAAACAAATGAAGAAGGATATGCAGGAATAAGTTATTTAACCAAAAAAGATTATGGCTTTATTATTAAAAAAATTAAAGGAGAAGAAGTAAAAGAAGAGGAAGAACATTTGGTTAATTTAAACCAAGAAGAATGCAATTTTACGATTAAAAGCACAAATGATAAGATAGAAATTACTAAAAACACCCTTAATAAAAGGAAAAATTTACAAAGTTTAGAGAGTATTAATATTACTAAGTCAATTAGTTATAATATAGACGAATCTATTTTTCTTAAAAAAGATTTTTTAGGAGAAAAACTAACTATTGCAACATCTAATGAACTTTCTATAGATGGAAATGCAAAATATAATTATTATGTACAAATTAGTAATGCTTATATTTTAGAAATGACAGTGAAATTAAAAAATCCTTTAAAAACTCAAAAAATAGTTAATTTAGAAGGAAAAGAACAAAGTACATTTAAAGACGAAGCAGGCTTTAGTTTTATGGCTAGTGAGGAAGAATTTAAGGAATCAGAAGCAGAGTTAATAATTACTTTTAAAATGAATAATAAAGTTTATAAAATTAAAAAAGAGATTACATTAGGGCAAAATTTTGAACAGGCTAAACAATTACAAGTAAAAAATAATTATAAAAGCACTGTAAAACTAGAGGTTAATTATCTAAATATAAATACTGGTGAAGAAATTTTTGCAACATCAAAAGATTTAGAATCAGGATATATATGGACTACTAATAACTTGGACGTTGGTTCGTATGCTTTAAATGTTTATGTAGGAAATAAAATTAAAGGTTCAATTTATTTTATTATTGAGAATAATAAGGAAACTTATTTAATTGTAAATTAAGGAGCAAGTATGAAGGATTATATTCATAAGTTGGTAAAATGGTTATTGTTTTTAGGGGTAACATTATTATTTGGATTTATAATTTCAAATAAATGGATATGGAAAATTCCTGTTCGTTCAGGCTTATATCTTTATTTTACTTTTTTACTAGCAGTAGTTTTATTATTAAAATATTACTTATATGATAAAATAATAGAAAATAAAAGAGGTACTATAGTTAATTTCATTTTACTTATTGGAATATGTGCAGTCTTTTATTTGGGTTTAGATAAAATTTATAATAGTTTTACTGGCGAGGGAGTAACTAACTGGATTTATTATGAAACTAATTCCTATATGGAAAGTTTTCATAATTTTTTATATTTACCTTATAAATTAAGTGGCTTTAGTTTAAATTATTATTTATCTTTTAATTTATTAATGGATATTGTTTATTTATCTTTAATATTAATTTATAAGAATTATGAAAATAAAAACAAATATATAAATTATATGCTAGAAATAGTTTTAAAGAAATTTAGAGGTAATATATTTTTAATCATTTGGGGAGTATTAATACTTGCAGTTCCAAAGTTATATAAATATCCAAGAATTTTACAAGATATATTTATAACTAGTTTATTAATTTATATTTGTTATATAATTATTAGTTTAATAGTTACATATTTGTCTTTAAAAAAGAAAGAAAAAGAAGATTTAAGTAATAAAGATTTATTTATAATAATTAATCAAAATAATGCTTTTAAAAATCAAGGATTTTCTCACCTAAGTGATTTTAAGGGTTTCATTAATTATCGAAAAAATATTGTTAATAAATTATTTTTAGAAAGTAAAGATTTTGATATAGCATCTTTCACAGGAATTAGATGGAATTTAATAGATAAGAGTAAATATCGAAATATTTATTATTTAATTATTTTAGATGGTTTTAGATTAAGATTAATGAATAAAGAAACTTTAAAAGAGTTGTTAAAAATAATTGATAATATTAATAAAGAAGGCTTTAAGTTTAAAATTGTAGTAAAGGGAAGAACTTCTAAAATAAGTATGGAACTTAAAAGAAAATACCAATTTTGTTATAAAGAAAAATTAAATGTCCCTTATATTTTTAGAGAAGTTAGAGAAGATGTACAAAATATTAAATTAAAAAGTAGAGCACAAGAACTTAACAATAAAATAAGTAATAAAAAACAATATGATTATTTAAAGTATTCGTTAAATAAAATAATTAATTCATATAACCCGATAGAAAATTTTTATACAATACTTAAAATGGCAGAATATGTCCTTCATTATAGGGCCTTAAAAAATATTGCTTTAAAAGAAGATTTAACTAATGCCTCTGATAATCTAAAAGAGGGATTAAAAGCGCCAACATTTGGAATATGGATAAGTTATCAAAATGGTAAAGAAGATAAAAATAAAAAATATAATGATCCAGAAATAATTAAGGCTTTTAATCATATAGACGACATTTTAAAAAGACCGAGAAAATTTGAGGATAAAAGTGTTTGCTATTATCAAGATATTTGCACTTATTTACTTAGATTAAGAAATAACATATTAATTCACGGAGTAATTACTTATGATGTTTCTGTAGAATTAGTAGAAGATTTATTTACTTTATGTGAAAATATAGTTTTAGCATTTTTGGAATTAAATATTACAATTGAAGACAATGAGTTAATTGAAGGATTATTTAAAAATGATTCAATAAAGGCACTAGAGGAAGAAAAAAACAAATATTATCTTTATAGTTATGGTGAAGAAAAAGATAAAAATGATTTATTTTTAGAATATCTTAATTATGATAATGGACAAGTTATGGTTAAGACTTTTGATAATAAAATTAAAATTGACGAAAGGAAACTTAGGTGATAATAGTGAAGAAATTAACTAAAATAAATTTTTATATTTTAATAAGTTCATTATTACTAGAATTTGGTTTATTAAATTATTATTTAAGATTCCATACGGGAATTACTATAAGTAATAACATTAATGCTTTTGTAAGAATTAATGTTTTAGAATTAGGATTAGATTTAATTTTTCTTATTAGTTTAGATTGCTTTAATAAGAAAAGAAAAGATTTAATTGATAAAGTTAAAGAAGATTTAAATACGACTATTTTAGGTAAATTTATAATATTTATAATAATTAAAACGATAATACAAGTAATATTTTTAGATAAAATATATTATAGTAGCAAAATATTAGTATATTATATCTTTTATGAATTAGGAATTTTAATATTGTTTATTATTTTATACAAAGTAATGCCTAAAAATGAAGATTACGGATTAAAAATCAGAAGATTTAAAAGAAATTTAAAAAAGGAAAAAAATAATTTTAATTATGTAATCGTGCCAGACGAAGGAAAATTATCTAGTACTTTAGAAGTGAAAGAAAATATTGATTATAAGATAGATAAAGATAATTTTTATATTAAAAATAAAGAAATTAAAGAGTTAAGTAAGAATTATTCTGCTATTAAAGAAATAATTGATAGAAATACTATTTTAAAAGTTTATTATGTTAAAAGTGATAATGAAATAAAAAGATTATATGAAAAAGATAAAGAAAAGTTTATTTATGAGGTAATGGTTAAAAATTATGGTGAAGAAAAAGATAATTCTTATAGTGCTTTAAAAATAGTAAATGAAAATGAAAATATTTTAGAGGAAATTGAAAATATTTTAGCAAAGAATAGTGATCATATAAGTTTTAAAAAATATAAAAGAGCCAAAAAAAGATATATTAGAAGTGGCAACATAAATGATTTATTAATTATTTGTAAATATTATTATCAAAATAGATTAACTGATAAACAAAGAGAAGTTCCAAAAAACAATTTTTTATTAGAACTATATAAAAAAGCCTATTTTACAGACTCCGCTTATCAAAGTGTTTTGATATTACTTAATTATATGGGTGCTTTAACAAAAAGTGTTTTATATTATTTATATGCGAAGAACTCTGATAGTTTTAATAAAGAAGAGATTAATCGAGAAATATCAACAGACAATATTCCTATTTGGAAACGAAATATATTTAATTTAGTTAAAAAGCCTGACGATATTTATCAAAACATAAAAGAGCAAAGTATTTCCTTAACAAATGAAGAGTTAAATATTATTAGAAACTATATGAAATATTTATTAAATGTAGAAGTTGAAGGAGAAGAAGTAACTTTTTTAGGTTTATTTGAATTAATTAGACAGTTAAGAAATAAAGTTGAAGCACACGGAAGTATAAATGAAGAGAATGTTTATATAATATGGTATTTATTTGATATTTTTATAGATAAATTAAATGTGATATTTAAAGTAAATAATTTAGAAATAGAAAACGATAATGCGGGAATAAAAATAAAATATGTTAAAGAACAAAAATGGACATATATAGGAGAATATATTATTAATATAAACGATGCACTATGGTTT
>CANRGI010000065.1 GCA_947630095.1 uncultured Bacilli bacterium | reverse complement strand
GGCTCTGATGTAGTAAAAGATTATGAAATTTTAAAAAAAGAAGTTAAGTTATTTAGTCAAAATTTATTTAATAAAAAAAGTATTGTAATAGCAAATAAAATGGATTATCCAAGTGCTAAAGAAAATTTAGAGAGATTTAGGAGTATATACCTAGATGTAGAAGTAATTCCAACAAGTGCAGTTACAATGGAAGGCTTAGAAGAATTAAAGATAAAATTATTAGAAATATTAAATACTATAACAGATACACAAATATATGAAGATAATGAATTTGAAAGTTATGTATTATATGAATTTAAAAATGAAAAACCTTATGAAATAAAGAGAGCAGATACTCACACTTGGGTTATTACAGGAGAAAAATTAGAAACTATATTAAAACGTACTAGATTTAATAGTGACGAAGCAGTTTTAAAATTTGCAAGTAAACTTAAAACTTTGGGGGTAGACGACGAACTTACTAAGTTAGGAGCAGTAGATGGAGATACTGTTAGAATACTAGATAAGGAGTTTGAGTATAATCAAAAGTTAAAATATTAGGAGGAATTAAAATGATAGAAAAATTCGTGCCAGATATATACGCTCAAAGTATATATAGAATTGACTATGAAAAGTTAGTTAAGAAAGGTATTAAATGTGTTATCTTTGATTTAGACAACACAATTGTGCCTGTAGATAGAAGTGCACCTAGTCGTGATGCTGTTAATTTAATGTTTAAAATAAAAAGTCTTGGACTTAAACCTATACTTATGTCTAATAGTATGAAAAAAAGAGTAGAGCCTTTTAGAAATATTTTAGAAATTGACTCTTGTGCATCCTCTAAAAAACCTTTAAAAAAGAATTATAAGAAAATACTTTCTATTTATAAATTTAAAAATGAAGAAGTTGCCTGTATAGGAGACCAATTAATTACCGATATATGGGGTGCTAATGGTATGGGTATGACTAGTATATTAGTTAATCCTATAAGTAAAAAAGATAAAACTATAACTCTTTTTAATCGTTTTTTAGAAGGTATAATTATGAAAAGATTAGAAAGTAAAGAATTATTTAAAAAAGGTGCTTATTATGACTAAAAAATGTATAGGGTGTGGTGTAACTTTACAAACTACTGATAAAAATAAGTTAGGATATGTAAGAGAAAATATGTATGAAAAAGTAGAATACTGTGAAGCGTGTTTTAAATTACTTCATTATGGAGTTACTAGAGTAGTAGATAAAAAAGTAGACGAAAGCATAATAGATAATCTAAATAAAGAAAAAGTTTTATATTTTTTAGATATAAGTATGATAAGTGAAAAAACAATAGATATTTTATATAAAATAAAAAGTGAAGTTTATTTAGTTTTAAATAAAAGAGATTTATTACCTGAAAGTGTTAAAGAAATTAAAATTATAAATTATATTAAAAAATACTATGATAAAGCAAAGAAGATATTTATTATAAATAGTAAAAATATAGAAGATGTAAGGGTAGTTTATGATTATTTAATTAAAGAAAAGATAAAAATTATATATGCTTTAGGGTATACTTCAAGTGGTAAAAGTACATTTATAAATAGTTTACTTAAAATAGTAGGAAAAAATGCTCATATCTTAACTAGTGAAACTCCTAATACAACTATAGAACTTATGAAAATAGAAATAAATAATAAACTTACTCTTATAGATACACCTGGTTTTACAAATCATAATAGTATATCTAATTATATAGATTTAGATATTTATAAAAAATGTGTTAGTAAAAAAGAAATAAAACCTAAAATATATAATTTACAAAATGGTTTTATGTTATTAATAAATGATATTATTAGAATAGAAAATAATAGTGATACACTTGGACTTGTTTTTTATTTATCTAATAGTTTAAAGTATGAAAAAATGAAAATAAATAGAAGAGATACATTACTAAATAATGAAAAAGTAAGAATAAATGTAAATAGTAATAAAGATATAGTAATTGAAGGTTTAGGTTTTATTAAAGTTTTAGGTAGTGGGGTACTAGATATATATGTACCTAATAAAAGTATTATTACACTAAGAGATAAAATGATATAGGAGGTGCATAATGGGAGTTATTAAAGTAATGGACGAATTACTTGCTAATAAAATTGCTGCTGGTGAAGTAGTAGAAAAGGTTGCTAATGTAGTAAAAGAATTAGTAGAAAATAGTATAGATGCAGGAAGTACTAGTATAAAAGTAGAATTAATAGATGCAGGAGTAAAAAGTATAAAAGTTACTGATAATGGTGTCGGTATGGATAAAAGTGATGCAATACTTGCATTTACTTCACACGCGACTAGTAAAATTAAAAATGAAAATGATTTATATTTTATTAATACTTTAGGTTTTAGAGGAGAAGCACTTCCTTCAATAGCGAGTGTAAGTGAAGTGGTATTAGATACTTTTAAAGATGGGGTAGCAACTAGAATAAATATAAAAGGAGGTAAAATAGAAAGCGAAAGGGAAGGCACTAGTAGTGTAGGGACAACTATAGAAGTTAAAAATATATTTTATAATACTCCTGCTAGATTAAAGTTTTTAAGAAGTTTTAATACAGAACTTAGTAGTATAATATCTTTAATGGAGAAACTGAGTCTATCACAAACTAACATATCATTTACATTAAAAAGTGACGATAGAGAGATATTAAAAACAAGTGGAAGTGGAGATTTACTTAAAGTTATTTATGAAATATATGGATATAATGTAAGTAAAAATATGGTTCATATAAAAGGAGAAAATTTAGATTTTCAAATAGATGGGTATGTAAGTAATATAAATATAAGTAAAAGTATAAAAAAAGATATGACTATATTAGTAAATGGTAGAATAGTAAATAATAGTTATTTAAATAAAATAATAAAAGAAGCATATCATACATTTTTAGCAGAAACAAGATACCCTTATGTAGTTATAAATATAGAAGCAGACCCAACACTAGTAGATGTTAATATTCATCCTACTAAACAAGATATTAAAATAAGTAAGATGGATATGTTAGAAGATTTACTTTTTTCTTTAATAAGAGATACTTTAAATAATACAGATAATTTATTTAAGGCTTATAAAGAGGAAGAAGAAAGTGAGTATATACCTAATAGTTATATTGTTAATGATAATAAAAAGGAAGATAAAAAAGTATATGAAGAAAGTAGTTTAGACTTTAAAGTTAAAGATAGTACACTAGAATATAAAATAAGTATAAGTGAAGATGCGGAAGAAAAGGAAGAATTTTTAATACATCCAGTTGGACTTGCAATGGGAACTTATTTATTTGCAAATGATAATGATACCGTTTATGTTATGGATATACACGCGGCTAATGAGAGAATAAATTATGAAAAATATTTAAAAGAATTAAAAGAAGTTGTAACAAATAAAATAGATTTATTATTTCCTATAAATATAGAAATGACTACTAATGAATATAACATTATATTAAATAATAAAGAATTTATTAAGTCATTAGGTATAGATTTTAGTGAATTTGGAGTTAATACTATAAGAATTACATCACATCCAACTTGGTTAAGAGAAGGTTATGAAGAAGCATCATTAAGAAATATATTTGATTTAATAGTGGAAATGGGAGATAAATTTGATAGGGTTAAATTTAATGAAAGACTTGCTATAAATTTATCTTGTAAGATGAGTGTTAAAGCAAATACAAATATAGGTTATTTAGAACAAGAAGAATTAATAAAAAGATTATTTAAGTGTGAGTTTCCATATACTTGTCCTCACGGAAGACCGACAATAATAAAATATACAAAACATGAATTAGAAAAATTATTTAAAAGAGTGAATTAGGAGTAGAAATATGATATTAGTAGTTTTAGGGCCTACAGGGATAGGCAAATCAAAATTAAGTATAAGTTTAGCAAAGAAATTAAATGCTGAAATTATAAATGCAGATGCAACACAAGTATATAAAGAAGTTAATATTGGCACTGCAAAAATAAGAGAAGAAGAAAAGGAAGGAATATCTCATTATATGATAGATGTGGTACCTTTAAATCGTGATTATACTGTTAGAGATTATCAGATAGAAGCGAGGAAAATATTAGATAATTTAATAAGTAAAGGTAAAAATGTTATAATAGTAGGAGGTTCTTATCTTTATTTAAAAGCACTTTTATATGATTATAACTTTAGTGCTGAAACAGAGAATTTTACTTATGATGGAATAAGTAATGAAGAATTAAAAGAAAGAGTAGATAGTATATATAAAGATAATGATATACATACAAATAATAGAAAGAGATTAGTTAGATTTTTAAGTCATTATGACTCGACTGGGGAAGTTATTAAAAATAATGAGGGAAAAGATAAACCTTTATACGACTTTAAATTAATAGGGCTTACTGCACCTAGAGAAAAATTATATGAAGTAATAAATAGTAGAGTTGAAGATATGTTATGTGATGGACTTGTAGAAGAAGCAAGAGAATTATATGAAAGAGGAGAAAAACGTATAGAAAGATTTATAGGATATAAAGAATTATGTAAGTGTTTTAGAGGAGAAATAGGTGTATATGAGGCAATAGAAGAAATAAGACAAAATACTAGAAATTATGCTAAAAGACAATATACATTTATGAAAAATCAATTTAAAGGGGTAAAATGGTTTCAAGTAGATTTTGAGAATTTTCAAGATACTATAAAAAAAGTAGAGGACTATCTAGGCCTCTAAAAAGAAAGTTTTATCAAAATTATGCTCTTTATCGTCAAGACTAAAGAGTTTTTCTTTTGTTATAAGAAAGTAATTATTACTATATAAAGGGTTTTCAGTATCGTCCCAAGTTAAATCTAAATGTAACCATTTATTATAAATGTAAACTACATTCCATACGTGATTTTCACTACTCACCTTGAAATTGGGTATGTTAAATCTATCTAAAAATAACCCCATCGCATCACTATAACCTGAGCAAACACTATAGCCTTCAATAAGAGAACCATAAGCACTCGTGCTATCGTGAGTACTTTCTCCTAATGTATTAGCAGTATCATAAGTAGTATTTTTAATTATGTAATCGTGTACTAAAGTTATTTTTTCTTCGTCTGTTTTATTTTCTAAAGATAAATCTTTAATTATTTCGTCAATTTTATTATTTATTATATTTATTTTATCTTCATTATATTTATGAGTTACATCTACAACTATTTCTCCATTAGATACTATTTTAGTATTAATATGTTCAAAACTATTAAAAGGGTGTACATAATTATTTATTTTACTTAATAATTCGTCGTCAAAAGCAATAGTTTCTAATTCACTTTGACAATTAGTATATTCTTCAGGACAATAAAAAGTAAATGTATCCCAGCCATTATTTAATATATTATAATAAATATTTATTATATCGTCTTTACTATATGGGATAAAGTCTTCTTCCTTTGTAAACATTTTGAATTTATAATCTCTAGTATAAGCATTAGTTTCTTTTATTTCTATTTCATTTTTCTTAACTAAAACATTTTTAAGTGCTAGACCTATTTCTTCAATATGTAAATAAACTATTAAAACTATACCCATCATAAGTATTGTAAATAAAATATTACTTAATCTCTTCATACTTTGATTATATGATATATTTTCTTTTAAATCAACTAAATTAGGGAAAAATATTTCTTTTTTAATGAAAATCATTTATAATTAAGGTAAGGAGTTGTGAGAATTGTATGAAAAAGAAAATACCTAAAATATTATTTATTTTATCTTTAATACCATATTTTCTTATATTAATAATAGGAATTATATCTTCTTTTATAGGTGTATCCTTTTTTGGAGAAGTTTATGGACTAGGGGCATTTTTTCTATCTATTTATTCTATGATAATTAATTTTACAATGATACCTATTCTTCCTATTTGTTTACTTTATCAAATATTCTATATTATGAGAAAAAGAATAAAATATTTTAAAAATATTAATATAAAAAAATATATTAAAGTTAGTATTGTTATTGGAGTAACTATAATAATTATTTTAGTAACTCATACATTTTCTTCTGAAATTAAAACTTACTTTCTTAAAAAGAAGGCTGAAAATATGATAGAAAATTCAGAAGAGAAAATTCCTTATAATAAAAATGAGGTGTATCTTGATGGTATATTTGATATTCCAGAAATTAGATATGATCATATTTTAGTAGATTATGATAAATTAGAAATAGGAGTGATTATTAATAATTATCTTGACGAATTTTGGAAAGTAAAACTTAAGAAAATAAAAAAGAATAGTAAAGAGTATGAACATATAGTAAATGATTATTTTGTACAAGCAGAAATATCTCTTAATTCTAAGGGTAAAAAGTTAATATCTTTTTATGAAGGAGAATATAAATGCTATACAATTGCTTTTTTACTCATTTATGAAGATGGCACTATATACTATGCAGATAATATACTAGAAGATAATTTTCCAAGATTTACAGGGTTATGCTTTTCTGAATATTCAGTTTCTGAAGGAGTTAAATATAGTAATTAAATAAATTTGATATACTAATAAAATAAAGGTAATACATATTGATTTTTAAATCTTTACAAAGGTATATTGAGTCAACTATTTGGAGTATTAGTTGATTATGGCATTTAACCTCAACTATAATATAAATTAAAAGAAAGGTGATTATTTAATGGATAAGAAAAAAGAAATGGTAGTAAATAATGAAAATGAATTAACAAATATAGAAAACATTTATCAAGATATTCGCAAT
>CANRGI010000064.1 GCA_947630095.1 uncultured Bacilli bacterium | reverse complement strand
TTACATTAGATAAATCTACAAGTGATTTGTTAGGTATGGTAAGTGAGTCTGCTTATACTAAATCAATGTATGATACAGAATATTCACTATCATTAAATAAATAGTTTGGGGGGATAGAAATGTATAGTAGTGAAAAAAATCCAGGTATGAACTGGAAAGACATTATAATTAAGGCTATATTTTTAGTATTATTTGTATTACTATTAATATGGTTATTCCCTAAAGTGCCAAATATGGTGCCATTTTATAGTAATGTATTTAGGGAAAACATCAAGTATATGCAAGATGCAGCAGAAAGTTATTATACTAACGAAAGATTACCTAAAAATGTAGGTGATACTGCTGAAATGACTTTACAAGATATGATAGACAAAAATCTAATATTGCCATTTGTCGACGAAGACGGTAAAGAGTGCGATACTAGATTAAGTTATGTACAAGTCACTAAAAATGAGAAAGATTTTACTTTAAGGGTTAATCTAGTATGTCCTAAAGAGAAAAATCACGTTGATAAGACTTTAGGATGTTATACAGATTATTGTCCTGAGTGTGAAAAGAAAGAGGAAGAAGAAGTAAAAGACGATGGACCAGTAGCGCAAGTGCCTCTTACTTTAGAATATCAATATAGACAAAAGACAACTGCTACAAAGACAACTTATAGTTGTCCAAATGGTGGAATATTATCTGGAGATAAGTGTTATGTTTATAGTGAAAATTCATATAAGGCAACTGAAACTTCTACTAAAGGTACTGAATATTGTCCAAATGGTGGTGAACTTCGTGATGGTAAGTGTTATGTAACTAAGATAGACTCTTACAATGCTTCTAAAACTGAAGGAAAGTATTATTGTACTGATGGTGGAACATTAAGTGGTACTAAATGTTATAAAACAGTAAGTGACTCTTATACTGCTACTACTAAACCAGGTAATTATTATTGCCCAAATGGAGGAACATTAAGTGGTACAACTTGTTATGTAACAGATACTTCAACTTATAGTGCTTCAAGAAAAGCAGGAAGTTATTATTGCCCAAATGGAGGAACATTAAGTGGTACAACTTGTTATGTAACAGATAGTTCAACATATAATGCTTCAACAACTTCAGGAAGTTATTATTGCCCAAATGGAGGAACATTAAGTGGTACAATGTGTTATGTAACAGATGTATCAAGTTATGCAGCAAGTTATGCTTATACTTGTCCTAGTGGTTATACATTAAGTGGTACAACTTGTGTTAAATCAGGAAGTAGTTCTTCTTATGGAGCATCTGTAAAGAATTATACTTGTAATGGTAAAACTCAAACATCTTCAGTATGTACATCAACATCAGGAAGTAGTTCATATGCTGCTACTAAGAAAAGTGTTACAAAAACTTTAAAAACAACAACTACAATGGGTAGTGGATATACATTAATAAGTTCAGGTTATGAATATACTTGTAGTAATCATGCTTTATGTCCTAAACGTGTATATTACTATTATTACTCATATACAACAACATCTTATACTTGTCCAAATGGTGGAACATTAAGTGGTTCTACTTGTACAAAATCAGGAAGTGCTATAACTTCTCCTGCTACACCTAATTATTATTGTCCAAATGGAGGAACATTAAATGGAACAACTTGTGTAGTAAGTGGAAGTACTTCAACTGCTCAAGCAACTAAGAGTTATACTTGTCCTAAAGGTGGAACATTAAGTGGTACAACTTGTTATATAAATGACTCTTCTGCTTATAGGGCATCACTTTCAACAGGCCAAACATATTGTCCAAATGGTGGTACACTTCGTGGTAATGTATGTTATTTAGATAGGTCTTATTCTTACGCAGCATCATTATCAGCAGGACAACAAACTTGTCCTAATGGAGATATATTAGTAAGTGGTTATTGCTTCTCAAGTAAGACTTCAACTTATAAAGCATCTCAAACTGTAGGTGACTACTATTGTCCAAATGGTGGAGAATTAAATGGTACTAAATGTACAGTTAAAAAATCAAGCACATATAAAGCAACTCAAACTGTAGGTCAAACATATTGTCCAAATGGTGGAACACTAAGTGGTAATAAGTGTGTTACAAGTGAAACAGAAGTATATAATGCAAGTAAATCAGATGGTACAAGTTATTGTCCAAATGGTGGAACATTAAGTGGTACTAAATGTTTAACTGATAATAGTTACAACTATAATAGTTCTAAAACTAATGGTAAATCTGTACTAACTTGTCCAAATGGTGGAGAACTTCGTGATGGAAGATGTTATACAAGTACTACCGAAAATTCTTACGATGCTAAGGCTTCAGTAAAGGAAAGTGTTTCATATAAATACAAATGGAGTGAAAGTACTTCACTTGAAGGATGGGAAAGAACAGGATTAACTCGTAGTAGACAAGGTGCTTTAAGTGAAAAATAAATTAAAGGGGATAAAAGGTTTTAACCTATTATCTCTTTTTTTATATAAAAGGAGTAATTATGGCAAATAAAGGACAAAATAGATATACTTTAGTTCAGTATGTTTGTGAAGAAAAAAGAAATATTAATAATAAAGAACAGGTTAGTATATTATTTGAACATATTGACGAATACAATAAAAAGAAAAGTAACCCTTATTATTTAGGAGATATTAGGGTAAATAAGGCATTACATATAATTACATTTAAAAAATATTTGAAAGTTAGTAATGCTAGTACTTTAGAAAAAATAGATTTAATGAGTACAATATATCAAGACGAAATGGAGTTAAGTAAATATTATGCTAAAAATAATTCTCCTTTTTATATAGCATATAAAGTAAATAAAAGATTAAAATTATTACCAGTAATTTATAATAAAGATAAAAAATATATAAATAGAAATTATGTAAAATATGCTTATATTAATTCTTGTGATGGTAATTTAGTTTCAAGTATAATACAGTCTAAAGATGTAAATATAGAATATATAAGTGCATTCGGACTTTATGAAATTAGAGAAAAATTAAAAATGAATAAATCAGTTAATATATCTTCCTTAATATATTTTTATAATTATTATGTTTCTAAAGGAGGAAAGTTTAATTACTTTAATTTTAGAACACTTGGGTTAATACTTAGAGAGTATGAAAATAAAAATATAGAACTTAAAAATTATATACAATGTGAAGATGGACAGATGCAATTAGAAAGTTATAATATAGGTAGTATGACTAGTCTTTATGAAGATATGAAATTAGGTTATAAAAAATATCCATTTTAATATAAAACGACAAAATTTACTGTCGTTTTTTTCTATACTATTAAAGGGTGGGTGTATGAAAATATATGTTGATTTAGTATTGTTTCTTAATTTTGCTTTAGATTTTATATTACTTTTATGTGTTTCTATTATCTTAAAGAGGAGAAGTAGTTTAAGAAGAATATTTTTAGGGGCTTTAATAGGGAGTTTAACTATATTAGTATTATTTATTCCTTTTACAACATTTATACTTTTTATTACTAAGATATTACTCAGTATACTAATAGTTAGTGTTACATTTGGGATAAAAGATATTAAATATGTACTAACAAATATGTTCTATTTTTATATTACTAGTATAATTTTAGGAGGTTTCTTATATTATTTAAATATAGAATTAAGTTATAAGAATTTAGGTATGGTATTCTATCATAAAGGTATGGGGGTTAATTATATATTTGTTTTAATATTTTCTCCTATTATTTTATATGTTTATACTAAAGAAATGAAGAAATTAAAAGAAAAGAATAGTTTAAACTATAAAGTAGATATATATGTAGATAAAGAAATAATAAGATTAAATGGGTTTATGGATACAGGAAATACTTTAGTAGAACCTTATAAACATAGAAAAGTAGTAATAGTAAACTCTAAAGAGATAGAAAAACATATAAATGAAAAGAATTTTTTACTTGTACCTTATGAAAGTATTGGAGAAAAAGGTATGATTAAATGTATAAGAGTAGATAAAATATTTATAGAGGGTATAGGTATAAAAAGAGATGTAGTAATAGGATTATCTAAAGATAAAATTAAGAAAAATGGTATTCAATGTATTTTAAATTATTTATTAATGGAGGAATAGTTATGAAAAAGATTTTAGAATTACTTAAAAAAATATTTAATGATTATGATAAGTGTTTGTATTTGGGTAGTACTGATTTGCTTCCACCACCTTTAGATAAAGAAGTGGAAGAAGAATTAGTAATAAAGAGTAATAATGGAGATGTAGAGGCTAGAAATAAATTAATTGAACATAATTTGAGATTAGTTGTATTTTTGGCTAAAAAGTATGATAATACTATGTATGATTTAGAAGATTTAGTTTCTATTGGCACGATAGGGTTAATTAAAGGAGTTAAAACTTATAAATTAGATAAAAATATTAAACTTGCTACTTATGCTTCTCGTTGTATTGATAATGAAATATTAATGTTTTTAAGAAAGAATAAAAGAAGGAAAATAGAGATAAGTTTTGAAGACTCGATTAACTTAGATGGAGATGGTAATGAGTTACATTTAGAAGATGTACTAGGGACTGATGGGGATATAGTAGAAAAAGAATATGAAGATGTTGTTGATAAACAGATGTTAAGTAGGGAGATAGAGAAATTAAGTAAAAGAGATAAACAGATTATAACATTAAGATATGGGTTAAATGGAAGTGAAGAATATACTCAGAAAGAAGTTGCTGATATGTTGGGAATATCTCAGTCTTATATTTCTAGGATAGAAAAGAAGGCAATAAAAAAACTTAAAGGGTTAATGAAAGTATAAAATAAAAAGAACTATTAGGAATAATTTTAATAGTTCTTTTAAATTTCTTCTCTATCTATGTTTTTACTACTTAATGTTTCTTTAGTTTTTCTTTCTATAAAAACAATATCATATCCACACTCATTAGCGATTTTTTCTATGATTTCAAAAGTAGGTTGGGATAATTCTAATTCATAATGAGTGATGGTACTTCTAGCAAGGTTCATTTTTTTTGCTATTTCACTTTGAGATAGTCCACTTTTTCTTCTAATTGTTTTTAATAATTTACCTATCATTTAATAATCACCTACATATATATTTTTACACAAAAATTGTTATAAAACTTGACTTGTTACGAAACATAACATATAATAATAATTAGGTTACAATTTGTAACATATAGTTGAGGTATGATAGTATGAGAAAGAGTTTAGTAGTAGTGTTAAGTGTGTCATTATTAGTATTAACTGTAAGTGGGTTAAGTTATGCGTATTTTAAGAATTATGGGATAACAAAAGAAGAACATCTAAGTGTAGTAGCAAAGAAGTTAGCAGTAATATTTACTGATAATAGCGAATTAACTGGAGAAATATATCCAGGATATGAAGAAACAAAAACTTTTAGTGTAGAAAATAGAAGTGAGAGTTTATTTAAGTATGACATTATATTTGAAGATTTAGTAAATACATTTGAAACAGAGGGATTTCTACAATATAAAATAACTTCTAATGATGGAGGGTTTAATTGTGACTGGACTGATATACCAAAATCAACTAAACCAACAGATTCTATATTAGCATATAGTGTGGAAATAGAAAATGGGAAGAAACATAACTATAAATTAGAAATAAGATATCAAAATAGTGAAACAGAAGACCAAAGTGCAGATATGGGAAAAGTATTAAGTGGTAATTTAGCAATAACTGAGGGAGTAAAACCAATTTTGAGTAAATTGTTAGCAGATAATTCTAAAATAGGAATAAGAAGTGATTTTTCTAAACCATTTGACCAATTAGGAATAGAAGCAGGTTTATATAAAGAAAGTGGGAATTTTACAGAAGATTTGGACAATGACGGAAAGGGAGAAGATGTTTATTATTTTGTAGGAAATCCTAGTAATAACTGGGTAAAGTTTGGTGGATTTTGGTGGAGAATAATCAGAACCAATGAAGATGGAAGTACTAGACTATTATATGTCGGAACAAGTCCTAATACAACAGAGGGTTACATAAACATATCTGCTTTTAATGAAAATAGTGATAACCCCAAATATGGAGGTTATATGTACGGAGATGGCGATACATTAGAAGATAATAGAAAAAATGATAAATCTTCTACAATAAAAAGTGTAATAGATAAATGGTATGAAGATAATTTGGTGACTAAATATGGTTTGTATTTAAGTAGAACTGCAATATATTGTAATGATCGGGCAACTTCTAGTTATTCAACAAATTCTATGGATTATGCTGCTAGAGATAGATTAGTTTTAAATAAAAGTAAAAGACCATCATTTAAATGTGGAAATAATGAAAGTGGTTTTTGTATGATAATGCAAGTAATTTAGATAAATTTACAGGAAAAAATATTAGTAATATAGGTAATAAACAATTAACTTATCCGATAGCCTTAATGTCAGTAGACGAGGTTGCTTATGCTGGTGGTATATGGGGAAGTCGTAGTGAAAAAACTTATTATTATTTAAATAGTAAAGGAGCAAGTATAACTAATAATAAAACTTGGTGGACAATGAGCCCGTCTATATTTAATGGCACTGATATAGTTATATTTGATGTAGAGATTGAGAATGAACCCAGTGTTATCGGTCATACACGAGGTAAAATTTTAGAAGCCATCCGTCCAGTCTTATCTCTAAAGTCTTGTGTAGAAATTAGTGGTGATGGAACAGTAAAAGAACCTTATGAAGTATTAGAAATAAGTGACGAGTGTGCTTTAGCAGATAACTAGAAATAAAATAAAAAATGAGTTATAATGTTAGTAGGATAATGTTGATAACTGATTAGATGCTTTTAAGGGTTTAGTTTGTGAGTCCGT
>CANRGI010000063.1 GCA_947630095.1 uncultured Bacilli bacterium | reverse complement strand
GTGGTATGATAATTCTAACTCTAGCAACAGGAGGTTTGGCCGCTTCTATAGGTGCTTCTTCAGTCGCAGCAGGAGGAACACTAGCAACAGGAGCAGCGACAACAGCGACTGCAACAACAGTCCTAGGAGGTTTAACAAGCGCTGCAATAGATGCAGGAAGTGAATCAGAAAAAGCAATACAAATGGGAGCAACAAAAGAAGAAACATATCTAACAGGTGCCTTAGGTTCTCTAACAGGTATGGGAGTAGGTAGTGTATCTAATTACTTAGGTAGTCTAAGTGGTAGTTTACTTGACTCAGGTGCAAAAGTACTAAGTAGCATAACTAACATAGGTTCATTTTTTACAGGTCTTACCGAGCCATTATTTAATGAAGTTGCGTCTACTTTAATCTATGAGCACGACGACTCACTATCTTATACAGAAAACTTCATAAAGAACTTTAACGACGACGGAGTACTAAACCAAATGGTAATAGGTGGTCTAGTCCGTACTTCAACTACTCTAGCACAAGGAATAAGTTCAAGAATAGATTTCTCTTTTGACGACATATTAAAAGAAACTGATTTAGAAAATGCTAAAAATAAATCTTCTATGAGTGACATAGCATTAAATAAATTATTAGATAAATTTGATGGTATAGTAGATAGAAATACATTAGAAGTAACTTTAAAAAACATGCCAGATGCTGCTAAAGGCTTCATAAGTTCTCCTCTAGGGCTTGTTAGTAGATTAGTCTATACTGATTTAGACCCTGAAATCAAAGGAAAAGTATTAACTGAAGGACTTTATCACATCACTGATTTAGATTCCGCTAATAAGATAATAGACTCTGCTACAGTTAAATCTTCAGGAGTCATATCTTCTTATGGTACACCAAAATCTTTCTTCTTTGCAGGAGTTCCAACAGTCGCCGACATAGCCCAAAATATAGGAAAGTTATCTGACACTCTAACAGCAGTTAAAATAGATGTAGACGAAATTGATGTAGATAGTTTTAAATATAGAAAGTTTGTAGACGAAGCAGTAACCCACAACGGGGCATATTCTTTTGATACAAATAAAAGTAAAATAGTCTATCTTGGTCTTACTATGGAAGATGGTAACTTAAAATATAAAGAAATACCTTATGAAGAATATAAAAATTATAAAAGTAATTTACCAGAGGGTTCTCTAAATAAAGTAGCAAGAAATATCGAATCTCTTGTATTAGGTTTTGCAAAAGAATATGAAGGTGCTAAAAATAGTATAGATATTATTAAAAATAGAATATTAAAAGAAGACTCCCCAGCGCCTATCTTACCTGATACTGATGCTATTAAAAATGAAAACCTATCATTTACTGGTTTAAAAGGAGAAGATCCTAAAGTTATACCTAAATTAACAGAACAAGAAAAAATCGATTTCACACGTAGACTACAAGAAAAAATTAAAGCATATTCTAAATATGACATTGAAGAAAAGATAGACCCTAACATAGAAAAATTAGTAATAGAATCTATTAATAGTTTAGTTGAAAAAAGTAATATAGACCCTAATATAACTAGAATACTTTTAAATTATGATAAGATAATAGATTATGACCCTTACTTTTCTTTATTAATATTCCCATCTCATAAAATAGGTAGACGTGCTGCCTATGGTCACTTAAACGGTTCAGGCTTTATATTATTTGAACAAGAAAACTTTAGAGAAAATGCTACTTATTTAGATAAAACTATAGCACACGAGTCAGGCCACGCTTTCTTCCATACTCTTTTAGGAAAAGATTTAGAAATAGAATTACCTAAAGAAAAAATAGATATATTAAATCGTGCACAAGATAATCTTGATTTAAAATATTTAAGAGAAGTACTTTTAGGAGATATACTAAAATCACAAAAAGAACTTAGTGACTTAACTAATGCTACTATTAAAAAACCTAATGAAATAGATGCTAAAAAGATAAATAGTTTAGTAGACGAATTTTTTGATAATGACGACGCAATGTCACTTGCTTCTAATTTAATTGATGCCGCAGGTCTAAAACCATTACAAGATAGATTTCCTAATATTGACTTAGAAGGTAGTTTAGTAGAAATATTACAAGATAGAGAACTTACTAGACAAATCTTATTACAAGAAAGAGAAATATATAACTATATGGACTGTTCAGAATATTTTGGAAGTGTTATACCTTATTTTAGAGATAACTTAGCACTAGAAGGTTTAATAAATAATATAATGAGAAAGTTAACTATAGACTTAGACGATGGTTCAAAACTAAAGTTATCTTATGGTCACGACGACGAATACTGGAAAATATCCCCTTATACTAGGTCTTATGACGAATTATTAGCAGAGTACTTTAATCTAGCCGCTAATGGAAATAGTGAAGTATTAAAAGTTTTTGAACGTCTTGCTGGTAAAGAACTAATGGACTCACTTAAAAATGATGTTAAAAATATAGCAGATAAATTAGAAATGGATACACCTAAAGTATCTATAGAAGCAGAAAGTAATCAAATGGGAGATATAGAAGAAAACATCAAAAAGAATATAAAAGGTAATTTATTTGATGCTATGGAAATTGTAGACGAAGACGAAATAACTTTAGAAACTCCAGTAATGAGAGAACTATCAGATAAAGCAGTAGAACTTAAAAAAGAAACTTTAAATGATTTACTTAAAAATGAAGAACTAAGAACTTTATATGAAAATTATAAACAAAACCCTAATGTAGTAATCCCTCCATCTTTATCTGAATTATTTAATAAAGTAAGTGAATTAAATACAGAAATTGAAAACCACTATGGAGCACTTAGCAATGCAGAAATAGATATATTAAATGAAAGAATTATAAATGATGTATTAAGCGCTATGACTAAAGAAGACATTAAGTTAGAATATTTATCTGACGAAGTAATACACGCTAAAAAACGTATACTAAGTCGGTTTCTAAATTCAAGTCTAGTAGCAAAGAGTTATATGAGTGGTGCACACCCTGAATTAAATGAACAAACAGCACTAGAAGTTATAAAAGCGAGAAACTTACAAACAGAAATTAATGAAGGAATAGGTAGAATAGGAGAAGAAGAAATAAGTATTCTAAAAGGTATGCAAGAATTAAGAAATACCAATTTAGAATTAAAACAAGATATATTAAAAACTACTAAAGGCCTAAATGATACTGTTTCTATTACTAGAAGAATTTATATGGAATTAAATAAAAAATTACATTATAGTATGGACTTTATCAAAGGTACTGACGAAACTAAAAATAATATATTTAATGAAACTTTATCTTTTGAAAACTTAAATTCAAACCGTACTGTAGTATGTAAAGGTTGGTCAGAATTATTTAGAGAACTTCTAATAGATGCAGGTATAAAAGAAGAAGATGTCCGTATAATGGCATTTAATGATGGTAAATCACATAGATGGGTAGAAGTAACAACTAATGATGGTATTATAATATGTGATGGAACTGAAGCAATAAGAAAATCAGTAGACTTAGCAAACTCAAAATCAGGTTTACCTACTAATGGCTTTGTTATGGTAGACTCTGCTTGTACAGGTTCAAGAATTAAAAACTTAATTGAAAGTAATTACTTTAAAAGTATTGAATTAGACCATCAAAAACGATTAAAAGAATTAGATATATCTTTAGGCTATGCAACTAAAAAAGGATATTTAACTGACGAACTATCTCGTTCAAAATCTTTATTTGGCTCTAATGGTTTAGTATCTAAAATATTTAAAACTAAAGATACAGGTCAAATAGTTAATGATATAGTTAATAAACAAGTTCCAACTAATTTAGATGGTTATGAAGCATTTGTATACTATAAGACTTTATTATCTGCTCTTACAAATTCTACTAATGTTAAATCAGACTTTAAATTACAAACTTTATATAATTATACTGAAGAATTTGTTGAACCAGTATTCAAAATGCAATATAATGTAAATGGAGTAGACACCTACTACCTATATGGCTCATCTATTGGTAAAAAGATATTAAAAGGTGCCGAAGAATACGAAAGTTTTGTAAAATCGTTTACTATGGGAGGTTAAATGAAAAAGATAGATTATATAAGGAAATTATTAGAAGAAAAAGAAAAAACAATAACAACTGATTTAGATAAAGAAAAAATAGAAAATCTAAAATTCATATTAAAAGAAGACGATGCTTTCTTTAAATTAGATTTAGAAACATCTTTAGGAATATTAAGTTACTTAGGAATAAAAGAAGATAAATTAAAAGAATTATATTTTGAATTAGTATCTCCTAATGAATTTATGAATAACAAACAATATGTAACTTTAAGTAATCGAGGTTAATTTATGAATAGTGAAAAACAAATAGTATATTTATTATTACAAAACAAATATTTAAAAAATCTAGGACTAGATAATGTTCCTAAAGAAGAATTATTAAAAAGAAAATCTATTATATTTCCTGATAAATGGTTTAGTTTAGATATAGATAAACAAATAGAATATATAATGTTTGCTATTGATAGAAACCAAACACTAGATATAGTATTAAAAGACTTATCTATATGAGGCATTAAAAAGCCTCTTTTATTATTGATAAAATCATGCTATAATTTATATATAGTAAAGGGGTTAAAATATGAAATGTGAAAAATGTGGATATACTCCAAACCCAGGAGACCAAATATGTATTAATTGTGGTGCAAAACTTAGTATTTCTTCTACTTTAATTCCAGAAGTAGATATACCAAAAGAAGAAAAACCTAAAAAAGATAAAAAGCACTTAATTTTAATATTCACTATTTTAGGTATTATTATATCTATTATAGTTATATTTATTATAATAAAGTATTTAGTATTATAAGGTGAGTTATGAAAAATAAAATATATGTAATAGTAACAGTTCCTTTATTAGAAAGAGATTTTGATATGTACATACCCTCTGTTAAAAAAGTAGGAACTATTAAAAATTTAATATTAAAAATTATAGAAGAAGAAAGTGACGGGGCATACACTAATGATGGCTGTAAAAATTTATACTATAAGGTTACAGGAGAAAAAATAGACGAAAATACTTTTATACGTTACACAAAAATAAAAAATGGTACTAAATTAATATTGTACTAGGAGGTAAATATGGAACTAACATTAATTAAAAAAAACAAACTTAGTATATTTACATTACCCGAAACTATAAGAGGTTCTCACTGGATAACCGAGTTTGAAAATGGTAAAAAAATAAATTTAATAAATATTGAAGCGACAGAGGCAGGGTGGCAAGTAGTAAGTAATGACGATGCTTTTATAGTAGACGAAAATGGCATAATGGTACCTTATACTATATTAAAAGAGTATTCTTTTTATGTTTTAAAAAATAATTATAAAAATGAGTCTTATTATTTGTATACTTGTCCTGTTATAGATAAAACCTATAAAGAAATGGGATTTGATGGAAATAAAATAGTAATAGGTTCTTCTAATTCTTCTGATTTATGCTTTAATTTAAAAGGTATACCTAGTGAAGCATTTAAAATAGAAAAAATAAATAATTATTTTTATGTAACTAATTTAAATGAACAAACTTCTTTATATGTAAATAAAAAAAGAATATTAGATAAAACTAGAATTGAATATGGAGATATTTTATTTAGTTTTGGTTTAAAAATTATTCCTATTAAGAAAAATGGAGCAGACTGTTTACTTGTAAATAACCCTGCTAACCTACTAGGCGTAAATGCTTCTTTAGTTAATATATTACCTGAACAAAGTTCTTTTGTAGAAGACCATAAAGAACTATCAGACGACTCTCTTTATAAAGAAGTAGAATATTTTTACAGGGCACCTCATTTTTATAAAAAGATTAGTAAATGTATTATAAATGTAGATACCCCTCCAACTAAAAAGGAAGAAGATAAAACTCCAGTTGCTCTTACTATAGGCCCGATGTTAACTATGTCTATGACTTCTGTTGTAATGCTTTTAAGTACTTTTAATAGTATTAATAAAGGAGAAAGAGATTTATCTAGTTCTATGACTTCTATAGTGATGTGTATAGCAATGCTAGGTACCACTCTCTTGTGGCCTATTCTAACTAAAACTTTCCAAAAATTCCAAAATAAAATGTATGAAAGAAAGAGAAAAGAGTTATATAAAGAATACATTAATAAGAAAGAAAAAGAAATAGAAAATGCTAGACTATTACAAAGAACTACTTTATTAGATAACTATTTCACAGTTACTGACTGCCAAAATATAATAAGAGGTTTAAATGTTAAACTATGGCAAAGACGTATAACTGACGAAGACTTTTTAACTTTACCAGTAGGTATAGGCAATACTAAAATGGATATAGAAATACATTATCCAGAAGAACATTTTTCTCTTGAAACAGATGTACTTTTAGATATAGCCCATTCTTTAGGTCAAAAAGATAGAATACTAGACGATGTTCCTATAACTTATTCATTTTTTACTAACATAGCAACAGGTATAGTAGGAGATGCTATTACTACAAAAGAATTTATTGATAGATTAGTTTTACAAATGATGGCCAATTATTCTTATGACGAACTTAAAATAGTTACAATGACTTCTAGTGAAAATTCTTCTTCTTGGGACTATATCAAAACAACTCCTCACTCTTGGTCAAACGACTTTAATATGCGTTATTTTGGAAGTGAAAATGAAGACTATAGAGAGATTATGTATCTTCTCGAGCGCATTTATAATGAAAGAAAAGAAACCGATAATTTAAGGCATATACCTCATTATGTAATTATAACTGACGCTATTAAATCTATTGACTCTTATGATTTCTTAAAGGAAATTATGAGTAAAAATGTAAATATAGGAATAAGTATTATTATGTTAGTAGATAAAGTATCTGCTCTACCTAATGAGTGTAAAAACTTTATTAAAGTATCTCGTGAAACATCTGCAATATTTAGTAGTGTATTAAATCAAAATGCAATTAATTTTAAAATAGATTTTTCTCCTATAGACGAAATCTATAACTGTGCGAGTATAC
>CANRGI010000062.1 GCA_947630095.1 uncultured Bacilli bacterium | reverse complement strand
GGAAGTGATGGACAAAGTAGAAGTATTAAAATAGATTTACCCCCATTTACTTTAGTAGGCGCAACTACAAGGGCAGGAGATTTATCAAGTCCCCTTCGTGATAGATTTGGTATTACTTGCAAACTCAATTATTATACTACTAATGAATTAACTCAAATAGTAAAAAGGACTGCAAGTGTATTAGATGTAACTATAGAAGACGATGCAGCAGTAACTATTGCTAGAAGAAGTAGAAAAACTCCTCGTATTGCTAATAGATTACTTAAAAGAGTAAGTGATTTTGCTTTGGTAAGTGGTTTAGATAAAATAACTAAAGAGATAACTGACTCGTCTTTAACTAGACTTAAAGTAGACGAATATGGACTAGATAACACAGATATTGAGTATTTAGAAAGTTTAATTCATAGATTTAATGGAGGCCCTGTTGGAATTGAAGCAATTGCCGCATCTATTGGAGAAGAACAAACTACTATAGAAGACGTTATAGAACCATTTTTATTACAAGAAGGTTTTATTAAAAGAACTATAAGAGGTAGACAAGTAACTGATAAAACTTATAAATATTTAGGTATAGAAAAGTAATTGATTTTAAATACATATATGTTATATAATATGTGCTAAGGAAGTGAAGTATGAAAGAGATAATAGAAAGTTATATTAAAGATAATGTAAATTTACCTAAAGAAGATATAGAAAATTTAACTATACTACTTTTAAAACTATTTACTTTAGAAGAAAATAAAAGAGAAGAAATAGTAAAAAAATTAGTGAAATAAGGCTTATAATAAGTCTTTTTTCTTGACTTAAATTATATGATATGATAATCTTTTATCAGAAAGTAGAAGATAATATGAATTTAGAAAACATAAGTAAAATATTTAATGAAAATAAAGAAAATGAAATAGAAATACTTAAAAATATCAGTTTAAAATTTGAAAAAGGAAAGATGTATGCCATCATGGGAAGAAGTGGAGCAGGTAAAACTACTTTGGTAAACATCATAGGTTTATTAGATACTCCTACAAGCGGTTCTTATTTATTAAATGGTAAAAATGTTAATACTTTAAATGAAAAAGAAAAAGCCCATTTAAGGAATAAGGAAATTGGCTTTGTATTTCAGTCACACTTTTTAGATAAAAACTTAACTGCAATAGAAAATGTATTATTACCTACTATAATAAATAAAGATAAAACTAAAAATGATTATAAAGAATATGCTATAAAATTGTTTAAAGATTTTGGTCTTGAAGATAGAATAAATGCTATGCCAAGTAAACTTTCTGGTGGAGAAGCAGGAAGAGTTGCTATTATAAGGGCTTTAATAAATGACCCTACTTACTTAATCGCAGACGAACCAACTGGTGCTTTAGATAGTGAAAATGAAACTTATATATTTAAACTTTTAAAGAGTATTAGTAAAAGTGGTAAATGTGTTATAGTAGTTACTCATAATGATAAAATAAAAAAATATGCTGATACATTATTTTATATAAATGATGGAGTGATAAAAAATGGGTAATATTAAAGATTTTATTATTTTATCTCATAAAAATAATAAAGGTATATCTAAAAAAGTTGTATTTATATTAGTAATTACTATTATACTTTTACTTATCTTTATACCTTTTACTTTTTATAAAACATTATCTAATACTGTTATTTCTATGACAAATGCTAATTATGATACTAGAGTTATACAAGTATATGAAAAAGATATAGATGCTCTTAAAAAACTTAATTTAAAAGATAATGATTATATAAAACTTATGCTAATATCCCTAAGTTTGGTGGTAATGTAATAATTAAAGCCACTTATAAAACTTTTAGTCCAAAAGTTATAAGTGGAAGTGATATTAAAAGCGATTATGAGTTAATATGTCCTGTTAAAACAAACTTAGAAGAAGATAAAAATAGAGATAAATCTACTTATCAAGATAATTCTAATTTAATTAAAGAAGATATATTAGTAACATTTAAAGGTTATACTTATAACGAAGAAAAAAATGAGTATGATATTAATTATGTAAATAAAAATTTAAAATTAGTAGGTCTTTTTAATGGAGAAGATTTTTATGATTATGATGGATATAAAACTTGTTTTATGAGTGAGAATAGTTTTATAGATTTAAAAAAAGAATTAAATTTAAATGGTAATATAAGTGAAGTAGCAAAGATATATGTAAATAGTATTAAAAATGTAAGTAAAGTTACTAATTTACTAGAAAAAAATAATATAGATTACTTTGTAACTTCAGTAGATGCTGACTTTTTAGATGTAACATTAAAAATATCTAAAATTATATTACTTGTAATGCCTATAATTTCTATAATTATATTACATTTTTATATAAAAATATTTATTCAAGAAAAAAATAATACTCTTGCTTTATATAAAGCATTAGGTTTTACTAAAAGTGATATTAAAAAATTATTAATACTAAGTATACTAGAAATACTTTTAATATCATTTATAATAAGTTTAATTTTATTACTATTAACTAAATATTTATTTATGTTTTTATTGAGAAACGATATTGAATATAGTATTCTATCTATAAAAATATCATATATTCCAGTATTTATTTATATGTTTTTAATAATTATTTATTTTATATTTATTAGTGCTTTATGTGTAAGAAAGATTTATAAAAGTAGTATAGGAGATATAATGTTATGAAAATATATATAAAAGGTTTAATAAATAAAAAAAGATACTTAAAAAGTTTACTTATAATTCTCTTTATAATAATTTTAATATCTTTTTTAATAATTTTAAATAGTTATTATGCTCATAAAGAAAATATTGAAATGCAAAGAGTAGAATATAGGACTTTATCTTTTACCTCTGATTATATTAAAGAAAAAAATTTAAATTTAAAATCTATAGAATATTATGAAATAACAGATAATACTTTTAATATAATATTTGTAACTAAAGAAGATTTGAAAAGTTTTTTAAAAGATAATAAAGTTAAACTAAATAATATTACTACATATATAAGTACCACTAATTCATTGGGAATAAAAATATCTACTATATTAAAATTTATTATAACAGTTTTACTTTTATTATTATTTATCCTAATAATACTATTTACATTTAACTATATAATATTATCTAAAACAGAAATTTCTTTATATAATGTACTAGGTTACTCTAAAAGTAAATCTATTTTAACTATAACTGTGCTTTCTAATATTATTTACATAACTTTACTAATACCTTCTTGGTTAATAAGTTTAATAATTAGTAAATTTATTTTAAAAATTAATCTTATTTATAGTTATTATGTATACATTTTAATAAGTTTATTTATCTCTATAATTATTGTACATATTATATCTTATTTAGTTATTAAAAAATATAATAATATAGATTTACTTAAATGATTACTAGTTATTTTATTAATAATTTGATAAAATATAAGTGGTGAAGACAATGATAAAAGAAAAACTTCAATTAGTCCCTATGTTACCTGGATGCTATTTAATGAAAAATTCTTCAGGTGTAGTTATTTATGTAGGTAAAGCAAAGATACTTAAAAATAGACTTAAGAGTTATTTTAATGGTAGAGTAGTAGGTAAAACTAAAAAATTAGTAAGTGAAATAGTAGATTTTGATTATATTATAACATACTACTTAAAGACGATAAGAGTTACCCTTATATTGAATTTAAAAATGAAAAGTATCCTAGTTTAAGTGTTAAAAGAGAAATAAATATAAATAAAAAGAATAAAATGTTATTTGGTCCTTATCCTAATTCTTATGCTGCAAGAAGATTAGTATCTCTAATAAATAGATTATATCCTTTAAAAAAATGTGATAAAATGCCTAAGAAAGAGTGCTTATATTATCATATAGGCGAATGTTTAGGTTACTGTATACATAAAGATATAGATACTAAAGATATGAGAAATGAAATTATATCTATATTAAATGGTCACGACGAAATATTAATAAATAAAATACAAGAAAAAATTAAAATAAATTCAGATAATCTTAATTATGAAGTAGCATTAGAACTTAAAAATGAACTTGATTATATCAAAGTTGTATTCGAGCGTCAAAAAGTAGAACTTAATGATGGTATAAATAGAGATATATTTAATTATTACTCTGAAAATGGTTATATAAGTATAGTGGTATTCTTTTTAAGAAATGGTAAATTAGTGGGAAATAAAAAGAATATATTTCCTTTAATAGACGACGAAAAAGAAACTATGGAATATTATATAGTAAACTTTTATGCTAAGAAAAACATAGCCCCTAAAGAGGTAATCGTACCAGATAATTTAGATTTATCTTTATTAAGTAGTGTATGTAATACTAAAGTACTAAGCGCTAGTAAAGGAAAAAAGAAGCATCTATTTGACCTTGCTAAAACTAATGCTAAAATAAACTATAAAAATGATTTAGAAATGCAATACAAAACAGAAGCGAGAACTTATGATGCTTGTAAAGATTTAGGTAAATTATTAGGTATAGAAAATTTATCAGTAATCGAATCATTTGATAACTCTAATTTATTTGGTTCTTTTACAGTAAGTGGTATGGTAACATTTATAGATGGTGTTCCTTCAACTAAAGACTATAGAAAATTTAAAATATCTAAAGAACAAAATGATGATGTTGGTTCTATGAAAGAAGTTATATATAGAAGATATCAAAGTGTTTTATTAAATAAAAGTAGAATACCTGATTTAATATTAGTAGATGGTGGAATTAATCAAATAAATGCCTGCAATAGTGTACTTAATGATTTAAACTTACATATTAAAGTATGTGGTTTAGCAAAAGACGATAAACACTCTCTTAGTGAATTAATAGACGGAGATACTTTAATGTCTTATAAAATAGATAAAAAAAGTAATGTATTTTATTTACTTACTAGAATAAGTGACGAAGTACATAGATTTACAATAAACTATCATAGACAAATAAGAAGTAAAGGTAGTATTCAAAGTGTACTTGATAATGTACAAGGAATAGGAGAAAACAGAAGAAAAGAATTAATAAAGAAATTTGGTAGTTTAAAGAAAATGAAAGAAAGTACTATAGAAGACTTAGAAAGTGTTTTACCTAAAACAGTAGCAAAAAACTTATATAATTATTTAAGTAGTATGAATAGTGAAAAAGAATAATTTTTCTTTATAAATAAAATAATAAGTGTTATTATAGTAAAGGAGGATAATATTATGAGTGAAAATGAAGTAAATATTATATATACAGTAGATTATATATATATTCCTTATAATAATAGTGACGAATTAAATATAAACGAAGATAAAAAAGTATATAAAGATAAGCAAATATCAATTTTTAATGGAGAAAAAATCTATTCTCCTGTATCAGGTATGTTATATGGACTAAGTGAACTTAATAGTTATAATGGCCCTTTAAATGTGCTTGTAATAGAAAATGATTTTAAAGATAAAGTAGATAAAAAAATAATATCTATAGAAGATATATATAAAGCAAAGGTAGAAAACATTAAACGTGCATACTTACCTAAAAGTAAGAAGTTATCTCTTTATATTAATTCTATTAATAATTATGATTTAAAAGACGAATACATTTTAGAAGAAAATATAAATATAGTATTAGAAACATTAGACTTAATAAGTTTAACTTATCCTAATTTAAAAGTAGTTATTAAAATTGATAAAAGAAATACTAGAATATATCAAAAACTTTTTACATTTTTAGGTACATACCCTAATATAGGAGTAGAATTTATAACTAATAAAGAAGAAGAGGATATTTTATCTTTATATAATATCATAGATATCTATACTTCTTTAAAGAAATGTAGAAAAAGAGATTATGTTTATTTTACACTTATACATAGTAAAAATATATCTGTAATTAAAACTAAAAGATATAGTAATTTAGACGAAATATTAAAAGTATTAGGAATAACTGCTAATGAAGTAATTATAAATTTAAAAAGAAAATTCACTAACACTAATATACTATTAGACGATAATATTGATATCATTAACATAAATTAATGTAAAATTTTTAAAAATATATATTCATTTATTTGCAAACTTGATATAATTAGTATGTATAGTATAGGAGGTGAAAATATGTTAGATTGGCTAAGAAAACATCTTCCTTGGTTATAATTTAACCTAAATACTAATGGGGGTTTGGTTCTATTTTAAGGAGTTTTTATGAAAAAATATAATAAACTAATAAGAGGAATAGGGGTATTTTTACTTTATATTTTAGTACCTGAAATACTTAATATGTTTTTACCTAGTTTAACAAGTAGTAACTGGAGAGAACTTTTATGTAGGTTTATGTTTATGTTTTTATTACTTTTACTATTTTGCTATATTTATAGAGAAGATTTAATAAAAGATATAAAAACATTTAAAAAGAATGCACTAAAAAATATAGGAAAGGCTTTCTTTTATTCATTTTTAATAATTATAGGCCTAGCGCTTATATCGACTATAATTTATAAAATATATCCAGATTTTGGTTATACTAATTCAAATATAATAAGAAGTTTATTTTCAAAAAGTTTTATACTTATGTTATTTTATGTGTTTGGCATAACTTTATTAACTGAACAAATAGTATTTAGAAAAGTATTTAAAGATATATTACAAAATAAATATTTCTTTATAATATTTTCAAGTTTAATTTATGGTATTTTCCAAATCGGGTATAATATAACTGGAATTAACGACTTATTATCTATTATTCCATTTGCTTATACAGGTATTATTTTAAGTGTATCTTATGAAAAATCAAATACTATAGTAATGCCTTGCTTAGTTTATTTAATATATGATTTATTACAATTAATTATGTTATAAGAGGAGTTAATATGAAGAAAAATGAAGGACTAGTATTAATTACAATAATTATTTTTTTGATAATATGTTTAATTGCTTATATAGTTAAAGATATTAAAAAAGATGTAGGTACTCCTGAATATGTTGCTAGTGATACAGTAATGCACGTTACAAGAAGTGAAACAAGAGACGAGATTATTTATGAAGTTATAGATAATGCAAGAGATTTAACATATTCATGGGCATTTCTTAAAACAGAAGAATTAGAAAAATCTTTAAAAGATAATATGAATAT